>CAYZUZ010000206.1:0-3305 GCA_964481795.1 uncultured Cryomorphaceae bacterium | reverse complement strand
GCTTAGGCGCCAATGAAGCTCCTCCTGCTATCATCTCTGCTTTTATAGGTAAGTACCTAAGCGAGGTAATGGATGAATTGGAAAAAGTAGAAGATGGAAAATTGAGCCCTGAGGCAAAAACCGACCTCAAACTTAATGTGGTAGGCAAAATACCTGAAATATTGCTCGACAATACCGATAGAAACAGAACTTCTCCTTTTGCATTTACGGGCAATAAATTCGAATTCAGAGCGGTAGGTAGCTCTGCCAACTGTGCCGGCCCAATGACGGTGCTCAATACCATTATGGCAGATCAATTGATCGACTTCAAAAAAGAAGTGGATGCATTGATTGCCAACAAAATGAAAAAAGATGATGCCATTTTTAATGTATTAAAAGGATACATCAAAGATTGTAAAAAAATCATTTTTGAAGGTGATGGCTACAGCGACGAATGGGTAGTAGAAGCCGAAAGCAGAGGTTTGAAAAACATCAAAACCACACCACATGCTTTGGGTGCATATAAGAGTGAGTCTGCCGTAAAACTCTTTGAACGCCACGGAGTAATGAACCACATAGAGGTAGAGGCTCGCTACGAAATCATGCAAGAAGAGTATTTCAAAAAAATACAAATTGAAAGTCGTGTATTGGGCGATATAGCAGGAAATCACATCGTACCTACTGCCATTCGCTACCAAAATACCTTGATCGAAAATGTAAGAATGCTTAAGCAGGTACTTGTAGACGAAGAGTTTAACGAAGTAGCTGGCGAGCAATTGAAAATGATCAAAGAGATTTCAAGAAGAATTTCAACCATCATATCGCTCAAAGATGAAATGATTGCCATGCGCAAAGAGTGCAACATCATCGAATCGGCTGAGGATCGTGCCATTGCTTATTGCGAAAAGGTACTGCCTTACTTCCAACAGATTCGCTACCAAAGCGATAAATTGGAACTACTCGTAGATGATGAGCAGTGGCCATTGCCAAAATACAGAGAGCTTCTTTTCTCAAAATAAAAGTCAAGAATTTTTTGATGATAAAATCCCCCGGTAGGACCTTCTGCAAGGGGGATTTTTTTATGTTTACTAAGTACAAATGAAGTTTATGAAATTTATCATTGAATGAGTAACTTCCTCTTCCTACTTTAGCTGCAAAATCATAAACAAAAAAATGAATAAACGAATTCTTATCACAGGTGCAGCAGGCTTTTTGGGCTCACACCTCTGCGACCGATTTATAATGGAAGGCTATGATGTAGTAGCTATGGACAACCTGATAACAGGCGACCTTAAAAATATAGAGCACTTGATACCCCTCAAAGAATTTGAATTTTATCATCATGATGTATCCAAATTTGTACACGTACCCGGCCACCTCGATTATATACTCCACTTTGCATCGCCTGCCAGCCCTATTGATTATCTTAAAATCCCAATTCAAACCCTAAAAGTAGGTTCGTTGGGCATACACAATTGCTTGGGATTGGCCATGGCCAAAAAGGCACGAATACTCATTGCATCTACCTCCGAAGTATATGGCGACCCCACCGTGCATCCACAAACCGAAGAATATTGGGGCAACGTAAACCCAGTAGGACCCCGAGGAGTGTATGATGAGGCCAAGCGTTTTCAAGAAGCTATTACCATGGCTTATCACACTTATCACGGCTTAGAAACCCGCATTATTAGAATTTTCAATACTTATGGTCCGCGAATGAGACTCAACGACGGAAGGGTATTGCCAGCATTTATAGGTCAGGCACTGCGTGGCGAAGATCTTACCGTATTTGGCAATGGCGGACAAACGCGCTCATTTTGTTATGTAGATGATCTCATCGAAGGTATTTACCGCCTTTTGCTCAGCGATTACCCTTACCCAGTTAATATTGGCAACCCCGATGAAATAACCATTCTTCAATTTGCTGAAGAAATCATCAAACTTACAGGAACAAGCCAAAAAATTATTTACAAAGAACTACCCAAAGACGACCCCATGCAGCGCCAGCCCAACATAGATAAAGCTAGATCTATACTCGGCTGGGAGCCCAAGGTAAGTCGTGCAGAGGGACTAAAAATTACCTACGATTATTTCAAAACTTTAACCCAAGAGGAACTCTACAAGCAAGACCACAGAGATTTTGCTGGTTATGTAAAAAAATAATTACGATGAAAAAAATTTTAGTAACAGGCGGATTGGGCTACATAGGCTCACATACCGTGGTAGAGTTAGCACAAAAAGGCTATGAACCTATCGTGATTGATAATTTGAGCGAATCAGGTATAGACATCAAAGAAAAGATTGAGAGCATCTTAGGTAGAGAAATCATTTTTCACAAAACCGAAATGTGCCACAAAGAAGAACTCGATGCAGTATTTGACCAACACCCCGATATAGCGGGAGTCATCCACTTTGCAGCCTATTTGCTGGTAAACGAATCGGTAGATAACCCAGTAAAATACTACCACAACAATCTTTTTTCTACCATCAATTTGCTCCGTGTAATGCACGAAAGAGGCTGTAAACACATCGTATTCAGCTCATCATGCACAGTATATGGCAACCCCGACGAACTGCCCGTAAGCGAAAATGCAGCCATCAAGCCAGCAGAATCGCCTTATGGCAATACCAAAAAAATGTGTGAGGATATTTTGCGCGATACTTCGCTTACTGGCTCTGTAGAAGTAGTTTCTTTGAGGTATTTTAACCCCATTGGTGCGCATGAAAGCGGCATTATTGGAGAGTTTCAAGATGGACCACCCCACCACTTGGTGCCTTACATTACCGAAACGGCTGTAGGCAAGCGAGCAGAACTCAAAATATTTGGTGGCGATTATAATACCATCGATGGTACCTGCGTGCGCGATTATATTCATGTGGTTGATATTGCAAAAGCACATATTTATGCCATCGAGTTTTTGGCACAGGGTAAAAATGAAAGCAATTTTGAAGTTTTCAACCTAGGTACAGGAGAGGGCTATTCGGTATTGCAAATGGTCAATGCTTTTGAAGAAGCCACAGGTATAGCTATCGCGCATCGAATAGTGGAAAGGCGTGCAGGCGATGTAGAAGCCGTATATGCCGATACCCGATTGGCAAACGAAAAGCTAGGCTGGAAAACTGAACTTAATTTGGTAGACATGTTGCGTTCTGCCTGGAATTTTGAACAACGACTCAAGTCTTAAACCTACTGCTTAAAATAAACAAAAAACTACTCATAGAATCTTTTGATTTTTGAGTAGTTTTTTTTTTGCCCACCCAAATATATCATTTAAATATGGCTTGAAATAGCTCTAACAACAAAAACGCTATGAAAATTGAGAGAT
>CAYZUZ010000205.1:0-3321 GCA_964481795.1 uncultured Cryomorphaceae bacterium | reverse complement strand
GCTATTAAAATATACTTCATGTTTGTGTTTTATGAATTTTTCTGTTTGATGTTATTCAAAACCTGTTCCAACTCTTGGTCATCGAGCACTAAAACTTGTCGTGCCTTAGATCCTTCAAAGGGACCTATAATTCCAGCTGCTTCCAATTGGTCAATAATACGACCGGCTCTGTTGTAGCCCAATCCCAGTTTTCGTTGTACCAAAGAGGCCGAGCCTTGCTGTGTAGCTACTATAAGACGAGCAGCTTCATCAAATTTAGAATCACGCTTGCTTAGGTCGATATCAGGTATGCCACTATCGCCCTCTTCGCCTTCATATTCAGGCAATTGGTAAGCTTCTGGATAGCCTCTTTGATTGCCAATAAAATCTACCAATCTTTCGGCTTCAGGGGTATCAATAAAGGCGCATTGCAATCGCGTCAGGTCATTTCCGGTGCTTAGGAGCATATCTCCTCTACCTATCAATTGGTCGGCACCGCCTGCGTCCAATATGGTTCGTGAATCTATTTTGCTACTCACCCTAAAGGCTATTCGTGCCGGGAAGTTGGCTTTGATGATACCTGTAATTACATTGACGGAGGGGCGCTGAGTAGCTACAATTAAATGGATGCCAATGGCTCGCGCTAGCTGTGCCAATCGGGCTATGGGTGTTTCAATTTCTTTGCCGGCTGTCATGATCAGGTCGGCAAATTCATCTATAACCAACACAATGTAAGGCAGATAGCGATGTCCTTCTTCCGGATTGAGTCGTCGGTTAACAAATTTTTCGTTGTATTCCTTCAAATTGCGCACCATGGCATTTTTGAGTAACTCATAGCGGTTGTCCATTTCTATACACAGCGAATTGAGTGTATAAATCACTTTTTTCACATCGGTAATGATAGCTTCTTCGGCATTGGGGAGCTTGGCTAGGTAGTGTCTTTCTATTTTATTGTAAAGGTTGAGCTCTACTTTTTTGGGGTCAACTAAAATAAGCTTTACCTGCGATGGATGTTTTTTATATAGGATAGATGTAAGTATCACATTGATGCCTACCGACTTACCTTGCCCTGTAGCCCCAGCCATCAGCAAGTGGGGCATTTTGGTGAGGTCGGTTACAAAGGTTTCGTTGCTAATGGTTTTGCCCAATACGATGGGGAGCTCCATTTGTGAGTGAATGAATTTTTCGCTGCTGAGCAGGTTGCGCATAGGCACCATTTGCGGGTTGGCATTGGGCACTTCTATACCTATGGTTCCTTTGCCCGGTATGGGTGCAATAATCCTAATGCCCAAAGCCGCTAAGTTTAAGGCAATGTCGTCTTCCAGGTTTTTAATTTTTGAAATACGCACACCCGCAGCCGGAACTATTTCATACAGGGTAACGGTAGGACCTATGGTAGCTTTGATTTTAGAAATTTCGATGCCATAATGCTTGAGTGTTTCAACAATTTTATCTTTATTTTGCTCTAACTCAGCTTGATTTACAGTTATTTGTCCAGATCCGTAATCGTTGAGTAAATCAATGCCGGGCATTTGAAACTGACTCAAATCCAATGTGGGGTCGTAGGCGCCAAACTCGCGAAGTTTGCGCTCGGCTTCGCTTTCGTCTAAAACCTTTTCTTTGGTGGTATTGATTTCAAATTCAGCTTCTTCAGGTTCTTTTTCAGGCTGTGTGGTTTTTTTTACTGAAGGGTCTATTACCAAACTTGAGGCTGAATGGGAAGGATTCTCATCTGATTCTTCGTTGCGTACTTCAAAGGTAAAGGCCCCTTCCTCCTCTGCTTCTTCTTCTTGTTTTTTCTTTAAGGCCAATTCTTCGCGCACCTTGGCAGCTTCCTCTTCGTAACTGATAGATTCCATGCCAATAGATGTTTCTGATTCCCAAGGCAATGCATCTTTCTTTGGTTTCTTCTTCAGCCATTGGGCAAATATTTCTGGTGTCCACCGCATGCGTGCTGATAAAAAGACCAACAAAGCAAAAAACAACACCAAAAAAGCTCCTACCGACCCAAAAACTCCTTTAAGCCACAAGGCTCCAAAATGTCCATGTGCTCCTTTAAAAAGATCGAGACTTTCAGGAAAGAGCATCCCGAATAAACTAGGCAACCAAATCAACACAAAAAGGGTATTGATGAGTGTTTTATAAAAATTTTTGAAAGATATATTGAAGGTAATCCTCAATCCGATATTCAAAATCAGATATACCCAAGCAAAGGCTGCCACACCATAGGCCCTGTACATAAGCGTGTGCCCTAGGCCTGCTCCTATTTTACCCAGTACATTATTTACTTTAAAATCCTTATCGCCCAATAAAGCCCAAAAACCCTTGTTGATGGCACTCATATCCTCCTGCCATACAAGGAGATAACCTATCAATGAGCCCAATAAAAAAACACCACAAAATACCAAAAACAATCCAATAACCGCATGATTTACAGGGCTTTGAATCAGGTTCTTGATTCCCTCGGTCCATTTTTTTGCCAAGGGACTGGTAGTTGTTTTTACGGCCTTCTTTTTAGGCATTTTAAGCGTTTAGGGTTGTGTTTATAAGTTCAGCATGTAGGTCGTACTCTCCTGCTGAAACTACTTTTACATGTACAAAAGTACCGGGACTAAGGTAAATATCCTGAGCGGGAATCAATACTTCATTATCTACATCGGGTGAATCAGCTTCTGTTCTACCCACAAAATAAGCTCCTTCCTTTCTGTCTATCAATACTTTAAACTCATTTCCAACTTTTTCTTGATTCAACTCAAGCGAAATTACCCTTTGTACTTCCATCAATTCTGCCTGGCGCTGCTCTTTCACTTCTTGTGGCACATCATCCTGCAAATGAAAAGCATGTGTATTTTCCTCGTGTGAATACGTAAAACAGCCCATTCTTTCAAATCGAGATTCTTTTACCCATTGCTTCATCACTTCAAAATCATGCTCTGTTTCGCCAGGATAACCAACAATGAGTGTGGTTCTAATAGCCATGCCGGGTACCTCTTGACGCATTTGCTGCAGCAATCGGGTAGTTTTTTCTTGTGTAGTGCCCCTACGCATTGATGCCAATATGGGATCGGAAATATGTTGTAAGGGAATATCTATATAATTGCAGATCTTAGACTCTTCACGTATCACCTGCAAAATATCTATTGGGAAACCAGTAGGGAATAAATAATGTAGTCTGATCCATTCTATTCCTTCTATTTTCACCAGCTCTCGAAGGAGCTCTGCCAAGTTGCGTTTCTTGTAAATATCTAAACCATAATAGGTTAAATCTTGAGCGATGAGTATCAACTCTTTTACTCCTTTGGCAGCAAGTTTTTGAGTTTCTATAACCAATTCTTCTATAGG
>CAYZUZ010000204.1:0-3373 GCA_964481795.1 uncultured Cryomorphaceae bacterium | reverse complement strand
AAACCCACAGATTTACCTGAAGAAAAACGCGATTACTATCTTGAGCGCAGGTATCCTTCTTTTGGAAACCTTGTACCTCGCGATGTAGCAAGTCGTGCAGCCAAAGAGCGTTGTGATGAAGGTTTTGGTGTAAACGCCACAGGACAAGCGGTTTATCTTGATTTTGCTGCCGCAATTGAGCGTTACGGCAAAACAGAAGCCAATATGAAAGGCATTCAAAACCCTACAAAAGAAAAAATACGTGAACTTGGTGAAAAAGTAGTAGAGGCCAAATACGGCAACCTATTTGAAATGTATGAAAAAATAACAGATATTAATCCATACAAAAGTCCCATGATGATTTATCCAGCGGTGCATTATACCATGGGCGGCATTTGGGTAGATTACAATTTGATGACCACTGTGCCCGGATTGTACGCTTTGGGTGAGGCTAATTTCTCCGATCATGGTGCCAACCGATTGGGTGCCTCAGCACTGATGCAAGGTTTGGCCGACGGATATTTTGTAGCTCCTTACACCGTAGGTGATTATTTGGCTAATGAAATTCGTACAGGAAGTGTGAATATTCATGCACCGGAATTTAATGCAGCAGAGGAAGAGGTAACGCAGAGAATCAACCACTTTTTAAACAACAATGGAAAAACATCTGTTGATAATTTTCACCGAAGATTAGGTAAAATTATGTGGGATAAGTGCGGTATGGCTCGCAATGCACAAGGATTACAAGAAGCAATTAATGAAATAAAAGCCCTCAGAGAAGAATTTTGGAAAGATGTAAAAGTGCCTGGAAGAGCAGATATGTACAATCCTGAATTGGATAAAGCCGGCAGGGTTGCAGACTTTTTAGAACTAGGCGAATTGATGTGTTTGGATGCACTTACACGTGAGGAAAGTTGTGGCGGTCACTTCCGCGAAGAACATCAGACCGAAGAAGGGGAAGCCTTGAGAAATGATGCAGACTTTGCTTTTGTATCTGCCTGGGAATATGTAGGAGAACCTGCGGATGCAAAACTTCACAAAGAGGAGCTTGTATTTGAGAATATCAAACTCGTAACTAGGAGCTATAAATAAAATTAGGAAATTTAAAATATTGATATAATGAAAGTTACTTTAAAAATCTGGAGACAACAAGGGGCAAGTGATAAAGGTAGAATGGTAACCTATCCCATGGATAATATCAATCCAGACATGTCTTTTTTAGAAATGTTGGATGTATTAAATGAAGATTTGGTAGGAAAAGGTGAGGATACGATTGCTTTTGACCATGATTGTCGCGAGGGTATTTGTGGCATGTGTTCGCTTTACATCAATGGCGAAGCACACGGTCCGGGTAGAAGAATCACTACTTGCCAATTGCATATGCGTTCATTCAAACATGGAGAAACCATTGTTATCGAACCTTGGAGGGCAGCAGCTTTTCCTGTTATTAAAGACTTGGTAACAGACCGCAGCGCCTTTGATCGCATACAGCAAGCAGGTGGCTATGTAAATGTAAATACAAGTGGAAACACCTTGGATGCCAATGCTATAGCAATACCTAAACCCGATGCAGATAAAGCTTTTGATGCAGCATCTTGTATAGGATGTGGAGCTTGTGTAGCTTCTTGCAAAAATTCATCTGCCATGCTTTTTGTATCTGCCAAAGTAAGTCAGTTTGCTTTGTTGCCTCAAGGTCAGGTAGAAGCAAGAGAGCGAGTTATCAAAATGGTTAATCAAATGGATATGGAAGGCTTTGGTAGCTGTACCAATACAGGTGCTTGCGAGGTAGAATGTCCAAAAGGAATTAGCCTCGAAAACATTGCACGTATGAATAGAGAATATCTTACTGCTTCTTTGGTTGCAGAAAGTTAAACGATACATGTTAAATACTTACAGTTTAAAAATCGTGTTGTAATTCGTTACAGCACGATTTTTTTTTAATCAGTAAGGCCTCATTAAAAACAAACATTTTATAATTTAATAGGCTTTATGTTTATTTGTTATGGTGGATAAAATATGGCATGATCTTATGAGTTATCATTGCAATACCAAATTCAATATCATCTACTTATGAAATTTTTATCGATGGGTCTTTTCATGACCATTTTTGCCTCATTACAAGCACAAAACATCTTAGAGGTTAGCTCAAAAATTGATTATGTTCAAGTATTTTTAGAGGGAGCTTTGGTGGAGCGTAAAGCCCAAGTGAATATCGTTGCGGGCGAACAAACCTTGATGTTTACTGATTTTCCGGCTCAATTGAATCAAAATATGATTCAGGTAAAAACATCAAAAGATGTAAAAATTATTGAAGTGAATTACAGGGCATTAAAACCAGAAGAAAAAAAACAAAAAAGTTTAGAATCGCTCAACTCAACAATCAAAGAACTCAAACAAAAACTTGCTCAAAATGAAAAAAGGGAAGAGGCTTTAAAAAGTGATCTCAACTTTATTGAAAGTAAAAATCAGCTTTTCAAGACCCAAGATAATCCTTCGCCCCTACAATTGAGAGAGATAGATAATTACCTATCCCAAAGAAGATTAGAGCTTAGATTAAAGCTTTTAACCTTGGAGAACGAAAAAGCTGATTTGAATCAAGAAATTCAAAAAGCATCGAGCCAACTTAATCAATTGAGAGCAAATAACAATGAAGCAGAACATGCACTTTTTGTAAGAGTAGAAGGCAATTCTGCTGCCCGCAAAGATTTTTCTATTCAATATTACAGTTCACAAGCCAAGTGGGAACCTGTTTATCACATTAGGGCCAATGATTTTAAAAAACCAATTTCTATAGAATTGAATGCCAAAATAAGCCAAGGAACAGGTGAGGAATGGGCCAATGCAAAATTGACTTTATCTACGGGTAATCCAGCAATGGGAGGCGAATTGCCAAACATGGTGAAGTGGAATATTGGAGTAGGTCAGTATTATATACCCAAAAGGACTCCATTTTATTCTAATTTACAAATAGGATCTTCAAGGATACAAGGCTACGTTGTAGATAAAGTAACAGGTGAAGGAATTCCTTTTGCAAATATTGTTTTATATAAAAATGGAAATATAATCAAAGGAGCCTCCAGCGATGTTGAAGGGAAATACGTTATTTCAAACATAGATTTTGGAAATTATAATTTAGAAGCCTCTTACATTGGGTATAGTAGAGTAATTATAAATAACATCGCAATTGCGAAAGGTAAAATCACTGATGTAAATATTCCATTAAGCGAAGAATCTTCTATGCTTCAAGAAGTTCAGGTATCACAAGAATCAAGCAGAAAACTTGGAATTAGAGGTGGAAGAGAAGATGCTAATATGTCATTTATGGATGGTGTTAAAGATAAAGGTGTAAACAACGCACCTAAATATGAAGGCTACGAACCGCAAGAACAATCCT
>CAYZUZ010000203.1:0-3379 GCA_964481795.1 uncultured Cryomorphaceae bacterium | reverse complement strand
TTCACTCGATCAAGCTTATACCTTCAAAGCAATCAATGAGTTGCAGTTGTTTGTAAATGCATATCCCAACAGCGAATTATTGGAAGAAGCCAATACATACATCATTGAATTGAGAAAAAAATTAGAGCGCAAGGCTTTTGAAACTGCTAAGCAATATTATATCATCAACCAATACCAAGCAGCAGTAGTGGCATTGAGCAATGTAGTAAATGATTTTCCAGATACACAATATCGAGAGGAAATTGGTTATACATTGATATTATCTTCTTTTGAATTGGCACGCAACAGCATCGAATCAAAAAAATTACAGCGATTTATTGAAACCAATACTGCGTGTAATGACTACTTAGAGAGATTTGCTACCAATAAAAATGCTACAGAGGTAAAAGAAATTCAAAGACAAGTAACAGAACAAATAAATTTATTAAAATCACAATCATAAATTATGGATGCCAAGAAGCTACAAGCACCCAAGACTACAGTAACAAGCGATTTCAACGCCATTGATAAAGCTACCGGTAATCTGTATGAATCTATTGCCATTATGGCAAAGCGTGCCACACAAATAGGTGAGGAGGTACGCGTAGAAATTCAAGACAAACTTCAAGAGTTTTACACCCCAGGTGAGGTGCTTGAGGAGGTTTTTGAAAACAAGGAACAGATAGAAATATCTAAATTCTACGAATCACTACCCAAGCCAGCTAGCATGGCATTGCAAGAGTGGCTCGAGGGCGAGACCTACTTCCGCAGACCAGAGGAGTCTCAAAATTCCTAATCGAAATTCGATTTGCTCAGGGATAAAAAAATTTTATTGGGCGTATCGGCAAGTATTGCAGCTTACAAAAGCGCTTTCCTTGTGCGTCAACTCATACAAGCAGGTGCTGAGGTTCAGGTTGTAATGACCCCCTCAGCACTTGATTTTATTACCCCACTTACTTTGAGCACACTTTCAAAAAAACCAGTGTACTACGATTTTTTTGATAGAGAAAAAAATGATGGAACGTGGAACAACCATGTAGATATGGGTTTTTGGGCCGATATGATGATTATTGCGCCTGCTTCATCCAATACTCTAGCAAAAATGGTTTCTGGCGCCTGTGATAATTTGTTGTTGGCCACTTACATGTCAGCCAAATGCCCTGTGTACTTTGCACCAGCTATGGATTTGGATATGTACCAAAACCAAGCTACCCAAAGCAATATAGAAAAACTCATTGCCTTTGGCAAGCATTTTATACCGAGTACGCATGGTGAATTGGCCAGTGGTTTGGTAGGCGAGGGTAGAATGGCTGAGCCAGATGCCATTGTTTCTTTTATACAAAATCATTTGCTGAGCAATGCTCCTTTGCTGGGCAAAAAGGTGCTGATTACAGCTGGTCCTACTCACGAGCCCATCGATCCAGTTCGTTTTATTGGCAACAGAAGCAGTGGTGCTACAGGTATATTTTTAGCTGAGAAAGCTGCACAGTTAGGCGCAGAGGTGCATCTTGTATTGGGCCCTACGCCTTTGCAAGTAAATGAAAAAGCGGTATATGTGACTAGGGTAGAAACTGCTGCCCAAATGTTTGAAGCCTCCCTCAGCATTTTTCCGGTTTGTGATATCGCAATCATGAGTGCTGCGGTTGCAGATTATACCCCCGAAATAAAAGCATTACAAAAAATTAAAAAGGCTGAGGCACAGATGTTTATAGCATTACAGCCTACTCAAGACATACTGAAATCATTAGGTGCAATAAAAAAATCCCATCAAGTTTTGATTGGATTTGCACTGGAAACAGAAAACTTGCTAGCGAATGCAAAAAAGAAACTACATGCTAAAAACGCAAACGCCATCGTTATGAATAGCCCTAGCGCAAATACAGGCTTTGGGGTGGCTACCAATCAAGTGAGCATTTTGTTTTCTGAGGGTGAAGTGATCGATTTACCTTTGATGCACAAAAGCTTATTGGCAACAGAAATTTGGAATCTTTTATTGACGCGCTATTTTGAAAAATAATATACTACTTATATTCTTTTGGATTCTATTGAAGCCCCTTGTGGCTCAAGAACTCAATGCACGTGTAAATGTTGATTTTCAAAAAGTACAAAGAAGTAATGTTACCGTTTTTCAAACGCTGGAATCCTCGCTCTATGAGTTTTTAAATAATACAAAATTTACAGGAGCCAAATATGCATTTGAAGAGCGAATTGAATGTAATTTCAATATCATATTACAAAGTATGGCGGGCACCAATCAATACAGTGCTCAACTTCAAGTACAATACGGTAGACCAGTTTTTGGCTCTACTTATAATTCACCTGTTTTAAACTTCGATGACCCAGATTTTAATTTTGAATATTTAGAATTTGATCGTCTTGAATTTCAAGAGAATGCCACCAATACCAACTTGGTTAGTGTCATGGTTTTTTATGCTTATTTAATCATAGGCCTAGATCATGATACCTTTGAGCAAGGCACAGGAAAACCCTTTTACGAAAAAGCCCAAAATATAGTGAATGTAATGCAAAGGTTTCCGCAATAGGTATTGGATATCAGAAGGGCTTGTAAATCCGGCCTCTGAAGGGTTTTTTACTTGCTTGTACAAGTATCATAGGTTGGGTTTGGATACCATGCACGAGCCTATTAACAACAAAACTGCAAAAGAAAAAATTGCAGAAGCCATCATCGAATTGAATGCCGTGCACAACAAAAGACCTAATTCCATTTTGTTGCAAATCTTTTTTAGTGCCAAATCTGATGAAATCCTTGGCATATTTTCAGGTGGCGAACCCATCAATACAGTCAATTTAAAAAATATTTTAGCCAAAGTAGACCCAAGAAATAGCGGTAAATATCAAGCCATTGGCAGGTAAAAATCTACTTTTGCTGTCTATCTGTCATCTATATAGGTTTATTTAAATCTTTAAACTGGCAATGATGTCAGTTTTTGTCTCGTGGCATATAAGTTGAAATATAGGGCAGCATAAAATTATTTTTTTAAAAAACATTCAAATCATGAGCAAAATAATAGGTATTGACTTAGGTACTACCAACTCTTGCGTAGCTGTAATGGAAGGCAACGAGTCGGTAGTAATACCCAATAGCGAAGGAAAAAGAACTACTCCCTCCATAGTGGGTTTTGTAGAAGGTGGTGAGCGAAAAATAGGCGATCCCGCTAAGCGTCAGGCTATTACAAATCCAAAGAAAACCGTTTACTCCATCAAAAGATTTATGGGAGTATCTTACGATGAAAGTAAAGAAGAAACTACACGTGTACCTTACGAAGTAGTAAAAGGCGACAACAATACTCCTAGAGTAAATATCGATGGTCGCAATTTTACACCCCAAGAAATTTCGGCCATGGTGCTTCAAAAAATGAAGAAAACAGCTGAAGATTAT
>CAYZUZ010000202.1:0-3392 GCA_964481795.1 uncultured Cryomorphaceae bacterium | reverse complement strand
TTCCGGATTTAACAAGCTAGATATTAATCTGTTAAAATTATTGTCGTGTACTTAGCTTTTGTTTATTTGTCCAACGTTTTCGTCTTTGATATTCAGGATTCAGAATATATTTTTTCTTACCATTCTGCTTACTTTCCAGCATAGTAACAATAGAATCTAAATTGATTCGACCTTGCTCTGTTACAATGCGCATCTCACCTTTACGATATTTTTCATTAACTTCTTGATTAGAAATCGTTTTAATACTTGTCTTTTCAGTTTGCTTTGGCTCAAATAATTCGCCTTCTATGAGACTCATATTAATCATATTATGTAGATTGTTTTATTTTAGTGTAGGATCCAACTTATTCATAAACGCAATACAAACATAACCCACATTCATTCATCACATTAAAAAAACAATAAAAAACACTCAAGTCAGCTTTAGCCTCAATGCTGTAAACTTTGAATATAAATTCCTAAGTATGCTATTCATCTATTTAAAGAAGCAAAGAAGAATGTAATATTAGAGGTGTGCAGGCTTATAATGGGAGTGGGGTAGAAGTGTCAAGCTTTGCTAAAGTATGGGTTTTCACGGTGCTTTCCTGTCTATACAACATTTAGTTCATTTTGTGTAATTATTTTCATGTTAGCACTTTAGATTGTATTTGCTATAGTCTATTTTTTCGCGTTCAGGCTATGTGCTTCTGCAGGGTAAATATAGCAGCGTGTGTACGGAAAGACCCAAGGATTTGGAAATAAAAAAAGCGCCTCAAGGGGCGCTTTGTGACCACGTAGGGATTCGAACCCCAAACCTCCTGATCCGTAGTCAGGTGCTCTATCCAGTTGAGCTACGTAGCCGTCCTTTTTTATCGGGGTGCAAATATAGGTGTAATCCAATAGTTGAGAAAATAAAAACTAAAAAATTCTTTTTGACCTTTTATTGCTAGCTATATTCTACCGGCTCGTCTTTTTCTATGCGTAGGTTGTCAATGATAAACTCCTGACGCTTAGGGGTATTCTTGCCCATGTAAAATTCTAAAATCTGTTCTATCGTTTGATCTTTGCCCAGCAAAACAGGGTCTAGACGTATGTCTTTTCCAATAAAATATTTGAATTCATCGGGGCTTATTTCACCCAAACCTTTAAATCGTGTTATTTCGGGCTTCACTCCAAGCTCGGCAATCGCTTTTCTGCGTTCATCTTCGCTGTAGCAATAGCGCGTTTCTTTCTTATTGCGCACTCTGAATAAAGGGGTTTGCAAAATATAAAGGTGTCCATTTTTGACTAATTCTGGAAAAAACTGCAAGAAAAATGTAATCAACAACAAGCGTATGTGCATGCCATCCACATCGGCATCGGTAGCAAGCACCACATTGTTGTAGCGCAAATTTTCAAGTGATTCTTCAATATCTAAAGCTGCTTGCAGCAGGTTGAATTCCTCGTTTTCGTACACTATTTTTTTACTCAAGCCGTAGCAGTTGAGGGGTTTTCCTTTTAATGAAAACACGGCTTGTGTATTCACATCGCGGGCCTTGGTAATGGAGCCCGATGCACTATCGCCCTCGGTGATAAACAAGGTGCTGTCTTTATACCTTTCATCTTTTAAATCAGTGAGGTGTACCCTGCAATCGCGTAGCTTTTTGTTGTGTAAGCTTGCTTTTTTGGCTCTTTCGCGTGCTAATTTTTGTATTCCGGCCAGGTCTTTTCGCTCGCGTTCGGCTGCCATTATTTTCCTTTGAATGGCCTCAGCCACATCAGGATGCTTGTGCAGGTAGTTGTCGAGCTGGGTTTTTATAAAGTCATTTACAAAAGTGCGAACCGTGGGCCCTTCCGGACCTATATCGTTAGAGCCTAATTTGGTTTTGGTTTGTGATTCAAATACGGGCTCAATTACCTTAATACTAATAGCCGCTACTACAGAGTTGCGCACATCGGCTGCGTCAAAATTTTTGTTGTAAAACTCACGCATGGTTTTTACCAAGGCTTCGCGAAATGCCGCTTGATGGGTACCTCCTTGGGTGGTGTGCTGTCCGTTTACAAATGAATAATACACTTCGCTTTGCGAACGCTCGCTGTGGGTAAGAGCCACCTCGATATCTTCGCCTCGTAAGTGTATGATATCGTGCATAATAGGAGCATCAATATTATGACTCAAAAGGTCTTTTAAACCATTTTCAGAAAAATAAGTATTGCCATTGTAATTGATGGTAAGTCCGGGGTTGAGGTACACATAATTCCAAAAAAGCTTATCGATGTACTCCTCTACAAATTTGAAATTATGAAAAATGGTATCATCGGGCAAAAAGGTGATTTTTGTACCCTTGCGCGATGAATTTTCGGCAGGTTCAGATTCTTCTAGCAGTTCACCACGCTCAAAACTTGCGTATTTGGTAAGGCCATCGCGGTAACTTTGCACCTTAAATTGCACCGAAAGCGCATTCACGGCCTTGGCTCCCACCCCATTCAATCCTACAGATTTTTTAAATGCTTTGGAATCGTATTTAGCACCTGTATTGATTTTAGAAACCACATCTACGAGCTTACCCAAGGGTATTCCTCTACCATAATCGCGTATCACTACCACGCGGTCTTTGATGCTTACATCGATGGTTTTGCCGGCTCCCATCACAAATTCATCTATGGCATTATCCATTACCTCTTTTATAAGTATGTAAATACC
Source organism: uncultured Cryomorphaceae bacterium (assembly GCA_964481795.1). GTDB lineage: Bacteria > Bacteroidota > Bacteroidia > Flavobacteriales > Schleiferiaceae > CAYZUZ01. The sequence continues at coordinate 730 of CAYZUZ010000202.1, read as the reverse complement.
ATCGTCGGCCGAGGACCCATCACCTAGTTTACCAATATACATACCTGGGCGCAGTCGGATGTGCTCTTTCCACTCCAGCGTCCGGATGTTGTCTTCATTGTATTGAACTTGATTTTCAGACATTTTACTTGTACTTCTTAATAAGGCTAAGATAAAATAATTAGCGAATGCAAGACGCTTGCACACAAAAAGCTTTTCAACCATTTATAAACCTACTGTATTCTGAGCAAAAATACGAGCCTGACCTACCTCTTATTTTAAATAAGTGCACAGAATCAAAATTTGAGATTCTGAAACAACCTTCATATCCCACTTTTTACCACCTATACAATTATTTAATTTTTAATGTTTTAAGTAAAATTATAATCACAAAAAACGCTTAGTTATCAACAATAGAGGAATTAAGTGGTAATTTGTGGTAAAAATGTTTTTATTTTTGAATCGTAAAAACTAAAATCGTAAGATGCTATCACTCATAGGTGTACATGACTGTAAAGCGGATGCCAAGGGGCGGATATTGCTCCCCTCTGGGCTTAAGAAGCAATTGCAGGAACACCTCTCGGCTGGGTTCATTTTGAAAAAAAGTGTATTCTACCCCTGCCTGGAGCTGTACCCTATGGTGGAATGGAATCAAGTGATGTCGAAAATCAATCAGCTCAATCGATTTGTAAAAAAGAACAATGATTTCATTCGAATTTTTACTGCGGGCGTACGCATTATTGAAATAGAT
>CAYZUZ010000201.1:0-3397 GCA_964481795.1 uncultured Cryomorphaceae bacterium | reverse complement strand
TATTGAGATCGTTGTAATCGAACACCATTTTCGGAAATACCGGCCACCAAACTCATTTTATGCGTGCCATCAAAAGGTAGAATAACCCGAGCAGGTAAGTCATAAACACCGAGGAGTTCATTCTCCCTGAATACCCATACTGTATTGATATCATGAAAGTTAGATCCTTCATTAGCCCAATCCGTAACCAAATCTACACGATCTATCACTAGGTAAGCGGGTATCTTTGCCTCAGGATCTTTGATGCAACTGAAAAAGCCAAAAACAAGACCAACAATGAGTATAATTTTTTTCATCCTAAAGAAATTCAAGCCATTCGATTTGGAGAGTTAACGGCAATAATGTCTAAAATCTGATGTGCAATTTCTAAAGATTGCACGCCATCTTCCAAGGTTACAGCTTCTTCGGTATTGTTTTGTATAGCATGTGCCAATGCCTTCAACTCCTCTTCTATGGCATTGGTAAGTGTTATTTTGGGTTTATTAAAAATGATTTCTTTCTTTTCGCCTTTGTTGTTTTCGAGCAACATAGCATACGGATTATCGGGTGTTCCTTCCACATCTCTCATACTGGTTATCTCGGCTTCTTTGGTCAAAAAATCAACACTGATGTAGGCATTTTTCTGGAATATTCTGGTCTTGCGCATATTTTTCATACTGATGCGACTGGCCGTAAGATTGGCCACACAGCCATTGTCAAACTCTATGCGAGCGTTGGTAATATCGGGTGTATCGCTCAGCACCGACACGCCACTTGCGCTTATTTTTTTCACCTTGCTTTTGGCTATGCTCAGCAATACATCAATATCATGGATCATCAAATCTAAAACCACAGGCACATCGGTACCCCTCGGATTGAACTCGGCCAGGCGATGCGCCTCTATAAACATAGGATTAGAAATAAAAGATTCTACAGCCACAAAAGCAGGATTAAAACGCTCTACATGACCTACTTGTACCTTTACAGAGGCTTCGTTGGCCAATTTTTGCAACTTATAAGCCTCCTCCATGGTGTGAGTTACAGGCTTTTCGATAAACAAATGTTTGCGTTTGTGCAATGCCTTGCTCGCTATCTCATAATGAGAAAGAGTGGGCGTTACAATCACCAAAACCTCTACTTCATCTATCAATTCCTCTATACTCAAAAAAGCTTTACAATCGTACTTTTCAGCCATTTTTTGAGCCAAGTCCATCTGTAAATCGTACACACCTACCAATTGATAATCAGGGATATTTTTGATGCAATTGAGGTGAAACTTACCCAAATGACCTGTGCCTGCCACGCCTATCTTCAACATGCTTAACAATTATTTAATGTGGCAAAAATAAGGTGAGGCATCGCAACTTCTTTTTTAAAAAGTGAAAACCTTAACGCTGCATTGTTAATTTAAATTTTAAAAGAGCGCACCATACTAGACCTATCCGTTCTTTTCTTTGCTTAATGCATATGGATACTGAAAAACATCAAGGTAAGAGAAGGCTGCTCTTGGCCGAGCTGGCCGAAAAAGGCATCAAAGACAAAAAAGTACTTGAGGCCATGATGAAAGTGCCTCGTCATGTGTTTTTAGATTCGAGTTTTGAGTCGTTTGCGTATCAAGACCAAGCCTTTCCTATAGCTGCAGGGCAAACGATCAGTCACCCGTATACCGTGGCATTTCAAACCGAGCAATTGTGCCTGCAAGCCGGTGAAAAAGTACTAGAAATAGGCACAGGCAGCGGCTACCAAACAGCGGTATTGTGCCATATGGGCGTTAAGGTTTTTACCATAGAAAGACAATGGGAGCTCTTCAACTTTTCGCGCAATATGCTCATGCAGTTGGGCTTGCGCTACATCGGAAAATTTGGCGATGGATACCAAGGATTGCCCACCTATGCGCCTTTTGATAAAATAATCATTACAGCGGGCACCGAAAAAATTCCTAATGAACTACTCAAGCAACTCAAAGTAGGCGGACAAATGATAGTGCCGGTAGGTAGTGTGGAGCAAAAAATGCTTTTAATCGACAAAAAATCAGACAAAGATTTTTCGGCCAAGGAGTTAGGCACCTTCAAATTTGTACCTATGTTGGCGAATAAAGAGTAAAAATGAGTATAAAATTTTGAATATGAACCCATTTCACTACGCATTTAAAGTAAAAGACATCGAATCGACCCGTAAATTTTATGTGGAAATTTTAGGTTGTATCGAAGGTCGATCTACCGAAAACTGGATAGATTTTGATTTTTTTGGACATCAATTGTCGGCACACCTAAGCAGCGACATACCTCCTTTAGATTTTTGTGGTAAGGTGGATGGCATTCAAGTTCCAATTCCACACTTTGGCTGCCTGCTTACCAGAAAACAATTTGAGAGCATTCAATTGAAACTTGAGGCAGAAAACATTCGCTTTATTGTAAAACCACAAGTGAGATACCCAGGTCAAATAGGCGAACAAACGACCATGTTTGTATTTGATTATAGCGGCAATCCCCTTGAATTCAAATCGTTTACGAATGAAAACGAGGTTTTTTTGTAGTTAAAAACATTAGGAATGGTAATAAGAAGACGATACATTCGTTTCCTTTTTGTTTTTAATTTATTGGTAAACGAAATAGTTAATAAATCTTATGAAAAAAGTATTCACAATAACAATCTTTATTTTGTTAAGCAGTGGTTTACAGGCACAATTTAGAAAAGGTGAAGTTTTGCTATCAGGCGATTTAAATTTTAGTAGTGGAAACTCAAAACACGAGAGCGAGAATGCCTTTTCAAATACTTTGACAACAAGCACTTCAGACTACATAAACTTTAGCACAAGTGTTTCTGGAGGATTTTTTATTTATGATCATATAGCAGCTGGATTAGGACTGAGATATGAGGTGTTTTCAAGTGAAGGTATTAGTGATAATGGTTATAGTAGTACAAGCAATTCTAACTTATTTTCAGTGCATGTTTTTGCTAGATACTATATACCCAATAATAGAGATTTTGCTTTTTATACAAATTTCTCAATTGGTTATGGGTTTGGTAATGAAAGAGATGAGTATTCATCAATATCTATCATTAATGCCCAAAAACAAAATCGTAGCTCATTTAGTATAGGATTTGGCCCAGGGTTCACTTACCTATTGAATAGAAGTATAGGATTAGATATTACTTATGGACAGATAGGTTATAGCACAAGTTCAACAAGTTCAAATACCAGCTCGGGTAGTTGGACAGTTACCTCAAATAGGTTTGGTATCGACTTAAGCTTGACCTCACTAAGACTTGGTCTTTCTCTTTTTTTATAAAATAAATAGATTTTACAAATTAATAAGCCGCTGAAAGTTCAGCGGCTTTTTTTTTCCTATTGCTCAAAAAACATTTATGAATTACTTTCGACTCAAATTACATGTATCTACATATATTTTTTACC
>CAYZUZ010000200.1:0-3399 GCA_964481795.1 uncultured Cryomorphaceae bacterium | reverse complement strand
CACCGAATCGCAAGCATTTACATTAAGCAAAGTATCGGTATAAATACCTGATTGTGTGTAGGTTTGATTGTTTACCGGCCACGTAAAACTGTTGCAAGCACTGATGTTTTGGGTAGAACTACTGCCTGAGTTGATGGTCAAATTCAAACTTATAATCGAATCGCAACCTGTGGAATTAAGCATAGTATCGGTGTAAATCCCTGATTGTGTGTAGGTTTGACTATTTATCGGCCAAGTAAAACTGTTGCAAGCACTGATGCTTTGGGTAGAACTACTGCCTGAGTTGATGGTCAAATTCAAACTTATAATCGAATCGCAACCTGTGGAATTAAGCATAGTATCGGTGTAAATCCCTGATTGTGTGTAGGTTTGACTATTTATCGGCCAAATAAAACTGTTGTAAGCACTGATGATTTGGGTAGAAGTGCTAGGTAGATTAATAGTCAAATTGAGAATTAAAATAGAATCACAAGCATTTATACTAGCAAGGGTATCTGAATAAATCCCTGATTGCGTGTAGGCTTGGCCTCTCCAAATATATGAATTACAAGCACTTACTATTTGGGTAGTATCGTAAATTGGGTAAATTTCTAAATACAGCGTCACGAGTGAATCACAGCCGTTTATTGTAAAGAAATCTCTAGAGTAAACTCCGGATTCGCTGTAGACTTGATTGCCCCATATATAACTTTTGCATTGGTTTACCACAAGGGTATCAAATTCTTGCGGACAAGGCCCTGCGGTACCTAATTTTACTACCAAGGCATCTCTACTACCAAAACCCACTATTGGCTGAGGTAAACCGCCTGTGCTTACATCGGTAATTCTTACAAAAAAACCACCCACATAAGTATTGCCTTGAAAATGGCTCACCGACTGCGCCCAATCTTGATTGATGCCGCCCCAAGTAGCCACATTTACAAATTGGCCAGCTGTATCCAAAATATGGACAAACATATCGGCATTGCCATTGCTGATGCGGATTGCAGTATCTAATCCTGAATCAAAATCAACCGTATCAGCAAAGAAGCCTGTGGTAAAAATCCTATCTCCACTCAACTGCAAATCACGAGGTCTGTCTTCTCCAGTACCGCCAAATGGAGCAATCCATCTGAGTTGCCCATCGCGGTTAAGACTCGCCACAAACACATCATGCGAGCCATTGGAAGAAATGGGCAATGAAGGTGTAGCCCCAGGATTGAACTCCGTAGTTCCGGTAAAATCGCCTGTAAAATAGACATTACCGGCCGCATCAGCAGCCACATTATATCCGGTGGTAAAAGGTGTTGAGCCGTATCCACGCACCCATTTAAGCTGGGCTGTAGGACTGTATTTGGTAATAAATACATCATCAGACCCACCTGCACTTGTTAATAAAAAGGAATTGGGAAGGTCAAAATTGGTGGTATTTCTATGTGCTCCAGTCACTAAAATATTCAGCGAATCGTCTAAAGCCAAACCTCTTACATACTGATTGCTGCTGCCATTGATGAGTTTATGCCATAGATACACACCTGAGGAAGAATACTTTGCGAAATAACCAGCACTGTTGTTGCCCGTAAAAGTATTATTGCCCACCAAAGCAGGGTCAAAATCCATTCCTCCAAGAAAATTTCCGCCAATCAAATAATCTCCATTGGGATAACATGTGATATCAAAAATCCTATCCACATTGGAACCCCCAATAGCATACCCCAACAAAACATTTCCTGAACTATCTAATTTTACTACAAATACATCCTCCCTAGAAATAATACCCGATACAGTAGCAACCAAGGTGTCAAATCCTTGCGATGTAGGAATATATAAGTCTTCAAAGAAGTGTCCACCCACAAATACATTCCCTTGGTTATCCAACTCTAAAGCCGTGGCTACCTCCTCGCCTATTCCTCCCAACTTACGCACCCATCTAAGTACTCCATTAGGATTGTAGGAAGCCACAAAGCCATCTTTGCCATCAATAGAATGCAGCACATGGGGTGTTCCTTTGGGATTGAAATTGACCTGCCCTTGGAAATATCCCACTTGATAGAGATTACCCATGGCATCATGACGAACTTTCAAAACCTCATCGTCGCCACCGATTCGGTTGAGGGTAGTCCAAGCTGTGTCAAAACCACTTCCATAACGCGCCCAAATAGAAGTAGTTATGTTGGTTGAAGGCGTTTTGAGAACAAAATTTCCTTGTGGATTTACGTTGATCTCTGAACGAAAACGGCCACCAGCCCATATTTGTCCGTTATTACCTTTTGCCAAAGCTTGATAAGTTCCAAACATTTGGCTTTCAGGAGCTAGTAATTTTGAAAAAGATCCATCTGCTAAATTATAGGCGGCTGCAAAGGGATTTCCAACGGTATTAAAATGAACCCAAGCTGTATCAGGACCAGGATCTACATCTACGGCATTATTCAAATTGCCGCAAATCCAAACCCTTGCCGAATCGTCCAAAAGCAACTGATATGTTTCATCAGCCGATGGGCTTCCATAAGCAACATGCCATTGATAGGCGCCACCACTATCGTAGGCCGCCAAGAAAATATTGGCATTGCCACTAAAACCAGATATAGCAGGTGTGGTACCCCCTGGGTCAAAATTAAAATTAAAGCGAAAAGTGCCACTTACAAGCAGCAAAGTATCGCCCGAAAGTTGCAAATCAGCCCCTAAATCTGTTGAAGTTCCTGCTATTTTTTTTCCCCACATAAAAGCACCTGTAGCCGACAATTTGGCAACAAAAACATCATTGCCACCCGAAGAAGCTACAGGCGTGGGCAGGGGTGTACTAGGAAAATTAAAAGTAGAAGTAAAATCGCCCATGAGGTATATATTGTTCTGAGAATCAAGTGCTAAGCCACGGGCATTATCGAAACCTACACCAAAAAATTGTTTCATCCATAGGAATTGACCATTGCTTTGGGTGTAAGCTGCTACAAAAATATCGCCTGCTCCTGCGCTTATTAGCGTGGCATTTGAGGCAGTAGAATCAAAAACCACTGTTTGGCTGGCATGACCTAAAACAATTACTTGCCCTAAACTATTGAGCTTAAGCTTCATACCTGTATCAATACTATTGCCCATAAAAAATCGCACCCAAATAAGTTGGCCTGCGGTATCTAGTTTGGCTAAATAGCCATTGGCATTGTTGGAAGCTGCACCCACATAAGTTTGACTGGGGTCAGAGGGTGAAAAAGAAATTGTGGGCTGGAAAGAACCTGTGATATAAATATTACCTAAAGCATCCATTTCTAGTGCTCTGATGGTAACACCACTGGGGCTGGTAATAGGTTTTACCCAACGCAAAGTACCATGAGGACTGTATCTTGCTATAAAAACCCCACCATTGTTAGCTGACTGCGTAAGCAATGCAAATTGATTGCTATCGATATCGAAATCAGTAAGACC
>CAYZUZ010000199.1:0-3463 GCA_964481795.1 uncultured Cryomorphaceae bacterium | reverse complement strand
TCTGCATCGGTCATAGCAGCGCAATTGCCACACCAGTTGTTGAATATACCATTTACTTCAGGAGTAGTAAAAGTTCCTGAGTAATCTGACATATCTACTCTGAATGTTACATTGTAGGTAGAAGAAGTTCCTCCCCCAAACTGTATGTCGTCGCAGTAGTAAGTTTTAAGACCAGCTGTAGCACCCGTTACACCAAAGTTGTAGAATATAGAAAGCATATTGTAAGTAAAGCCAAAGTTGATGGCAGCTGTACCTGGAGCTTGGTTAGCAAAATTGAAGGTAAGAATCTCCCACTGATTGGCTACAGTAGTAGTAGCTTCTGTTTCTACACTTTTAGTTGGGTCAGTTTTGTCTTCAGCTTTTAAACGTACTTGGATACCTGCATCAGGTGAATATAACTTGATAGTAATGATGGTATTACCCGCTGCAAAAGGTATGTTTGAGGCTAAACCTGCTGGAGTGCCTGAGCCAAACGTAGTACCTGCCCAAAGTTCAGCATTAGCTCCTTTGTCTGATTTCAATACCATGTTGGTGGCATTGGTTGGATCTGCTACCAAAGTAGAGGCATTGCCACCAAAGTCGGTAACACCATAATTGGTGGTTGTGCCTTCCCAGTTGATAGGAAGATCGATAGGCGATTGACCAAAAGCTGTCATGGCTCCTAGCAACGCGATAGATAATGTAACTATTCTCATAAGCTAAAAATTTAAGTTGTTGTATTTTGGACAAATGTAATTAGATATGGTTGTATTTACCAAAACTATTTTTCAATAATTATTTAAATATTTGAAAATCAATTAAATAATTTTTTATTTACAACTTTTTTTAAAAATTTGTTATGGTAGTTTGGTTATTAAGCTAGATTTTGTATAGATTTGTGGTGTCCATTGTACACCCATTTTAATACTTACTATGGAAGATCATTTACGCACAGATACTTTAGAGGTTGGAACTTACAATCCTGCTTCCTTTTATACACCTTATTATCAAATACCCATTGAGAAGTTCTTTCAATTTGGAGTATCCATCGACTGTGTTGTTTTTGGATTTATGAAAAACACGCTCAAGGTGTTGATTATAAAAAGAGGAACAGAACCTTACCGTGGCAAATGGGCATTGCCAGGTGATTTGGTATACCCTAATGAGGATATAGAGGTAGCCGCTAAACGTATCTTATTAGATCTTACCGCAGTTGATTCTTTGTATTTGGAACAAACAAAAATGTATGGACAGGTAGATAGGCACCCTATTGGCAGGGTTATCACCACGGGTTATTACTCCTTAATCAATGCCGAAAATTACGATCCGCATGCTTCTGCTTGGGCTGAGGCTGTGTATTGGACTGATTTAGCTGATGTTCCTACTTTGGCCTTTGACCACAATGTAATTCTCAATGATGCACTCAATGTATTGCGCTATAAGGTGAGGCATCAGCCCGTAGGTTTTGAACTTTTGCCTAAAAAATTCACACTCGGGCAACTCCAAGAGTTGTATGAAGCGCTCTTGGGCGAAAACTTTGATAAAGCTAATTTCCGAAAAAGAATCCTTTCTATGAATCTTTTAATTGATTTAAAAGAACAGCAAAAACAGGTGGCACACAGGCCTGCCAAATTGTATGCTTTCGATACAGAAAGGTATTATCAACTCAAATCTAAAGGCTTCTCGTTTGAGCTCTAAACAATAAATATATACAACATGAGATATTTTACTTACGCACTCACCGTTTCATTTTTTATAATTTCTATTGTGTCGGCTGCACAAGCCATTCCTGTAAAGGTGGTACAAGAAAATGGAAAATATCAACTCTATCGCGGTGGCGAACCTTATTATATTAAAGGTGCTGGAGGCAAGGATCATTTAGATTATCTCATATACTTGGGCGGTAATTCTATCCGCACTTGGAGTCCTGATGATGCCCAAGAGGTGCTCGATAAAGCCCACAAAAAAGGCCTTACAGTAATGATGGGCCTATGGGTGCAGCATGAGCGTCATGGTTTTAACTACGACGATACTTTGGCCGTACGCAAGCAGTTGGAGCATTTTACTGAAGTAGTAACCCGCTTCAAAGACCATCCCGCCCTCTTGCTTTGGGGTATAGGCAATGAGGTAAACCTCTTTTATTCCAATTACAAAGTATGGGATGCCGTGCAAGACATTGCAGCCATGATTCATCGCGTAGATCCCAATCACCCAACCTCCACTGTTACCGCAGGGCTCGACAGTATGGAGGTTTTTTTGGTTAAAGACCGCGCACCTGATATTGACATTTTTGGAGTAAATACCTATGGCGACCTACACCAAGTACCGGGCAATATCCGCAAGTTTGGCTGGGAAGGCCCGCATATCATCTCCGAATGGGGACCTACCGGTCACTGGGAGGTAGCCAAAACAGAATGGGGAGCTCCTATTGAACAAACAAGTACCGAAAAAGCACAAATCGTAAAAAAGAGATTTATCGAATACATCGAAAAAGATGAGGATCGTTGCATTGGCTCTTACATTTTCCTTTGGGGCCAAAAGCAAGAAACTACCTCTACTTGGTATGGCCTCTTTACCGAAGAAGGAAACCCAACAGAACCTTTGGAGCAGGTATTCATTGCTTGGCAAAAAAAACAACCCAATTTTGCTTCGCCTTCCATACAAAGTGTTCAATTGGAGGGTAAAAAAATGACTGATAATATCTATTTAAAGGCTGAAGATAAGTTTACAGCTGAGGTAAATTATACATCCACATCGAGCAATCCTGTCAAAATAGAATGGGTTATCTACCCCGAAAGTGATGTCGTAAGTGCCGGAGGTGATTATGAAAAAGGTATACAGCCCGTTTATGGCTTGATTAAAGGTCGCAAAAAACCAAAAATCACCTTCAAAGCTCCCGAAAAAGAAGGTGCCTACAGGCTTTTTGTTTTTATTACAGCCAAAAACAAAATGACCTCCTATGCCAATATTCCTTTTTATGTGAACCCCCGAAAAGCTGAAGATCCTCCGGCCCAAAATATTCGATTCAAAACGAAAACTTTAGAAATCACAAGAAATTAGTCAGGCTCTGAATCCCTTTTACTCTACCACTAAACATTGTATCATTTAAATTAAACTATATGAAAGGAGCACTACTGAAAAGAGCTCTCTCGCTCGTGCTAGGTGCTGTATCTGTGGGTACCTATGCGCAAGAAGATGAGAGCATGAAGGTTCACAACATTTTAGATTGGCAGCGTGGCAATTTTCCAAAAGAGAAACCCAATGAGATTTATCAATTGAGGGTCAATGGGTTTTACCGTTTTTTCGCTACCAACCTCAATATGCCAGAGCCCTATACCTTGGTGCCTGGCGCAGTACCCGCTCTTACCAACAAAAGGGTTTTGTTTATAGGCGATGATACCCAATTGCCCAATCTTTGGCTCAATGTAAGCGGACGTCCATCCAAAAAATTAAGCTGGGGCTTTGATGTTTTCATGTTTCAATT
>CAYZUZ010000198.1:0-3481 GCA_964481795.1 uncultured Cryomorphaceae bacterium | reverse complement strand
GTACATCTTAAAATTTGACCTTAAAACGCCATCTAGGAAACTAGGTGGCGTTTTTCTTGTATATGATTTAAGTGAGTTTTTACACTTCAATAAAAAAGAATACACCTTATTTGGAGGTTATCTTTGTACATGTTTAATCCAAAATGTTTTCGATATGCAAAAGTATATTTTACTGTTTTTTTCACTCTTCATTTTTGCTTGTAATCAAACTGAAGCTGAGCGCATTGCCATAGCCGACTCAAAGGCTGTAGTGCAAATTGAAGGCATGACCTGCGAAGTAGGGTGTAAAAAAGTAATTGAGAAAAAAATGCGAACCCAGCCAGGAGTAGTTGCTTTTGATATTGACTTTGAATCAAAAGAAGCACAAATTGAATACGATTCAGAAATGACAAATGCAGAACAATTGGTGGCAGAAATCAATCAAATAAACAACGGAGCTTATTCGGCTGCTGTTAAATAACAGATGAAAAAAAACAGACTTCTTTATAGATTAGTGGTTATAGAGCTGGTGCTCATTTACCTAGTGGTGCTTGCAGGCAGTGTAGTACGCAGCACAGGGTCGGGTATGGGCTGCCCCGATTGGCCTAAGTGTTTTGGCTATTACATACCCCCTACTCAGGAGTCGCAAGTAGATTTTATAGCAGAAAATGCCTATAAAAAAGGTCAATTCATCATACATGAAAAAAAAATGATGCGTGCCAAAAGTAATTTTATCAGCAGTGACACTTTTGACCCCAATCAATGGGAGGTTTATACCAAGCACGACTACAACATTTTTAATCCTGTACACACTTGGATCGAGTACATCAATCGCCTTTTGGGAGCTTTAGCAGGCTTGCCTATGTTGCTGATTGCGTTTTTTTCACTTGCTTATTTAAAAAGAATGAAAATGATACCCATGCTGGGCTTCAGCGGTTTGGTGATGCTTGGTTTGGTGGCATGGCTCGGTAAATTGGTGGTAGATGGCAATTTGATACCGGGACAAATAACCCTACACATGATAGGCGCTATGAGTATCATTGCCATTTTGGTGGGATTATTTGCACTATTAGAAAAATCGAGAGAAGAATTATTGACACTCGATAGAGGAACAGGAAAATTACTAGGTTTATCGCTTGTATTGCTACTGATGCAAATAATCATGGGTACACAAGTACGTGAAGAAATAGACATAATAAGCAAGCAACTACTTGGCGAACAACGGTATACCTGGATAGAAATGCTCTCTACAAAATTTTATATACACCGATCTTCATCTATTGCACTGCTGCTGTTAAATTTTTATTTGATGTACCGAAATAAAATTTCTGAAAACAAACTTCGTGGCATACCCGCTTTATTTGGGCTCACAGCAGCATCAGCTGTGGTAGGAATTGTACTTACTTATGCAGGGGTTCCTGCTACTTTTCAACCTCCACATTTGGTTTTGGCCATGCTTATGTTTGGCCTTAATTTTTATTTGTGGCTTATTCATCAACTATCACGCACCCAAGATTCAGTGGAAGACTCCGTGAAACAAGACCTCAGGATGGCCACCCCAGCCATATTTTCAACCATGGACAAGAAAAATTAAGTTTTAACTAATTTTTACGGTTTTATGTGTACTTTTGTTAACTCATTTAAAAGTCCACATGATTAGAAGATTTTTCAATTTTTCGCTGATTATCACAAGCTTAGTAGCGCTAACGCTTGCCGTGGCATGTAACTTTAATCCAAAAAATACAGAGATTCAAGGTTATTTTTTGGAGGAAGAAAAAGGATTGCCACTGGCAAATGCAAAAATTTACTTGATGGAAGATTTTTCACAAGAAGGAAATGGCAGTGGATCCATCATAAAATCTACCCAAACCAATAGTGAGGGCTATTTCGAATTGAAATTTCCAGCTGAATCTGGCAAACTTTATAGAATCGACTTTTCCGGTGAAGCCCACGGTGTCAACTTTTCTGGGAGTAGAGAAATCACTGCAATGCAAAAAAATATAATCAATTGGTATCTGAACCAAGAAGTACCTCGCATGAAAACCCAAGCCAACCAAGAAATTGTATTGCCAGAAGACAATTTTGTAAGCAAGGTAAAAAGCTTTTTCATAGAAACTTACGAAATGCTTACAAAATCCTAAATCCTACTCGATATTTATTTGAGCATTAATTACCTATGTGAAACAAAGCATCGCCCCTATGCACAAGCGGAATATTGTTATGTCCAATGATGATACCTTTGATAGGGCTTTCGACCTCCACTTTATAATGATTGTAAGGACTGTGGATACTGCCTATGATTTCGCCTTTTTTAACCGACTGACCACTTCGTTTGCGAAAATGAAACAAACCGCTGATGTCTGCCCTTACCCATTGACTGCTTTCAATAAAATGTGATTTTTTCACTTTTTTAATATCCACATCAAGCATATTTTCACTTACCAAAATTCTCTTGATGCCGAGTATTGCCTCTTCAATAGCCTGATTATCAAAGCGCATGGCTTCACCACCTTCGTATACCAATATCGATTTATTGATGCTTTTGGCCGCAGCCCTCAACGAGCCGTTTATCAAGCCCGATAAAAGCGTAATGGGTGCGTTAAATATTTTGGCCTTTTCCGCTGCCAATGCATCATCTTTATCGTATCTAACTTGTGGATAATTGGTGCGACTTGCACCTCCGGTATGAAAATCAATTCCGTAGTCAATTACGGGTAAAATATTTTGGGTAACTACACTTGCCACAATAGAAGCGAGAGACCCATCAGGATTGCCAGGAAAGCTTCTGTTTACATCTTTTCCATCAGGCACATCGCGCGAGAAATGGATAAAACCATATACATTGATAATAGGCAAGGCTATGATTGTACCGCGTTTAAGCTTTCTTATCCATTCACTTTCAATTACTTGCCTTATTATTTCAACGCCATTTACCTCATCGCCATGCAAACCACCCGAAAGCAGAATGACAGGCCCATCGGCTTCACTTCTGAAAATCCTTACAGGCATGGTGATGTGAGTACCAGAGGGGAGCCTAGCTACATCAAGATCTATTTCGATGGTTCGCTCCTTCCCTTTGCGTATAAATTTTGAAATGGGATTTTTACTCACAGGCCTGTGTAATTAAAGGGCGTTATTTCGAGTAATTCGGCTTTTAACTCAGGGCTGGCATTGAGCTCATTGATAAATCGGATAAAATCTTCCTTTACAGGTGTCTTATGAGTTCTGCTCAAATCTTTCAATAATTCGTAAGGTTTTTCGAAACCCTCTCTCCGTAGTACAGTTTGTATTGCCTCTGCTATTACAGCGTAGTGATGTTCTAAATCGGCCTTAATGGCTTCTTCATTCACTATCAATTTGTTAAGCCCTCTTTGTATCGATTTAAAAGCAATGATGGTGTGAGCAAAAGGCACACCCACATTGCGCAGCACAGTGCTATCGGTAAGATCGCGTTGCAATCTGCTCACGGGCAATTTTGCACTCAAAAATTCAAAAATCCCAT
>CAYZUZ010000197.1:0-3521 GCA_964481795.1 uncultured Cryomorphaceae bacterium | reverse complement strand
ATTTCGCTTTTTGCTCGGCTCTTTTCTTATCTTGCTCTGCTCTGGTATCGGCCTTTAATTGGGCTGCGGTTCTTTTGGGTTTCTTGGGTGCTAGCGATTCTAAATCTACCTTACCCAATATTCGAGGGCCTGAACTTGGTCCTTGCTCTTGCGTATTTTGTGTTACCTCTTGAGGTTTTTTTTCCCACTTTTCTTCTATTGGATCAATAGCTTGTACTGGCTCAGGGGCATTTTCAACTACAGGTTCGGGCTGATTTACTTCTGGCTCTGCCTGTTTCTCCTGTGGTACTTGAGTTGGCTCCTGTACTTCTATGGGTTCCGACTTTGGAACATCTATTATTGCTTTTTCTTCTACTTTAGGAGGCTCGGCAGGCATGGGTGTTTCCACCGCTTTTGGAGTCTCTTTTTTGGGTTGATTTAAATCAATTTTTCCGATGGTAACAGGCGTTGGGGCTTCTGCTTTGGCTCTTATTACCTGGCTTGCAGCTTTTTCCTCCTTTTGTTGGGCTGCACTTTCACGCTCAGCTTTCAAAATTTCCTTTTCTTCCTTCTTCTGCAAAACCACCTGCTCGGCCTTTTCCTTGCGGTCCATGTCTTGCTGAAATTGATTGGTCAAAAGGATATAGGTATCATGGTCTACCTTCACATTGGGGTTACTCTCTACTGAGATACCTTTGGATGCCAAAAATTCCACCGCTCTTTGCAGTGAAATATTCAGCTCTTTAATAACCTTCGATAGTCGCTGAGGTGCGTTACTCATATTTTTCCTCTACTTTTTATAAAAATTTACATACCATGGTTTTTACATAAAAACCATGTTGCTTTATTCAAACTCTTCTGAAAGAATGTTTCTTACCTCAACTATAGTTTCTTCCTCGAGGTCAGTTCTTTCTACGAGTTCTTCTATACTTAAACTCAAAACACTTTTGGCAGTATCGCAGCCAATTTTCTTAAGTTCTTCAATAATCCAAGCTTCAATTTCATCTGAAAACTCTGATAATTCCACATCTTCGTCTTCTTCTGTATCGCGAAACACATCTATTTCATAATTAGTAAGCTGACTTGCTAATTTGATATTTTGGCCGCTCTTACCAATAGCTAAAGAAACTTGGTCTGGGCGAAGATAAACTTTCACATACCTTTTTTCTTCATCTAGCACCAAAGTTGTGATTTTGGCTGGAGCAAGTGCACGACTTATATAAAGTTGTTGATTGGTAGTGTAGTTTACTACATCGATATTTTCGCCACCCAACTCTCGCACAATACCATGTATTCTGCTTCCTTTCATGCCCACACAGGCACCTACTGGATCTATTCTATCGTCTAATGATTCTACGGCTACTTTGGCTTTTTCACCTGGCAGACGCACTACGCCTTTCACTAATATTAAGCCATCAAAAACCTCGGGTATTTCTAGCTCAAATAATTTCTCTAAAAACTTAGGATCTGTTCTGGAAATTAATATCATTGGCTTGGTGCCTTTGAATTCTACCGACTTTACTACGGCTCTTACTGTATCGCCCTTTCTAAAAAAGTCATTGTTGATCATTTGATCTTTGTACAAAATCAACTCATTGTTATCGTCATCATAAATAATGATGGCACGTGGGCGTACGTGGTGCACCTCGCCTGTAATAATTTCACCTTCGAGCTCCTTGTAGCGCTTAAACAAGGTAGAATTGTCGTGCTCTTGCACCTTTGCTAGCAGACCTTGGCGGAAGGCCAAAATAAACCTCCTACCTAAGTCGAGTAATTTTACCGACTCAGTTACCTCCTCTCCTATTTCAAAGTCAGGTTCTATTTTCAATGCATCACTGAGCGCAATTTCCATGTTTTCATCTTCGAGCTCTTCATCATCTACAATGGTACGGTTGCGCCAAATTTCTAAGTCGCCTTTGTCTGGATTTACAATGATGTCAAAGTTTTCATCCGTGCCAAACTTTTTTTTCAGTTGGGCTCTAAAAGCCTCCTCAATGATGGCCATGAGGGTAACTCTATCTATATTTTTTTCGTCTTTGAACTCTGCAAAAGACTCAATAATTGCTATATTCTCCATTCTATGGACTTACTTTTTAAAACTTAAATTCTAATTTTGCTTCCTTAATTTCAACAAAGGGTATTTCAATTTTTACTGTTTGATCTATTTTTCCTTTACCTGTAGGTTTGTTTACTCTTTCTGTTTTTTCTAATGTAATTTTATCAGCATCAGCGTTTTGCAGTCTTGCTATTATTACATTGCCGTCGTTTTTCAAAATGCGCAATTCGCGACCAATAAAACGCATATACTGTGGTAATACTCTGATAGGATTGCTCATACCTGGCGAGCTTACTTCCAGTTCATAATCCTCTACCTCGCGGTCAAAATTAGCTTCTATAGCCTTGGATATCAGGCTTAATTCTGCCAATGATATTCCTTGGTGGGTATCGGCATGCAAGGTTATTTGATTGGAAGGACTTACTGTAAGTTCTACCAAAAAACCACCAAACGATTCTATTTCTTTTTCTACTACGCTTTTTAAAGCAATTGGGTCAATCATAGGTAATAAAATAGGGGACACCGTCCCCTTAAAAATTTTGGCAAATGTATAAAAAACCAAGCAATTATCGCCAATCAAATAAATTAATCCAGTGTTCCATACCTTGATCGGCATCCAAAGCAATCTCATGAATCCTATCTGGATAAAAATTATTGGGTTTTGGGTCGATGATCCATACCTCAGCGTAGGGTGGCACAAAGTGCAACAAACCCGCTGCCGGATACACATTGAGTGAGGTACCTATAATCACAAAAACTTCAGCCAATCGGGCTTTGTGCTGCGCGTAATCCATCATGGGCACATCCTCACCAAACCACACAATATGAGGACGGAGGGCATCTCCATTTTCATCTACATCATGCAGGGTTAAATCATTATAACCTATATCCTTGATGTGGGCAGGATTGCGTGTAGACCTCACCTTGGTAAGCTCACCATGCAAGTGCACTATATTTTTTGCACCAGCTCTTTCATGCAGATCATCTACATTTTGGGTAATGATGCTGATATTTTTATTCCCATTTTGAATTTCAGCAATGAGCTTATGCGCTTTTGTAGGCTGCACTTCAGCTAATTGCCTTCTCCTTTGATTATAAAAATCAAGTACCAATTTAGGATTTTTTGCCCATGCTTCGGGCGTGGCTACGTCTTCAATCTTGTGATTTTCCCACAATCCATCGTGATCTCTAAAGGTTTTGATGCCCGCTAAGGCGCTGATGCCTGCGCCTGTAAAAAAAACAATATTTTTGTCAGTATTCATATGTTTTTTTATTTATATTTCCAATTATGGGAAAATTTAAGGATTCTATTAAAATTCAAAGGTATTCATAATTTATTTAACACCAATGTATTAACAAAATAAATTTGCCCTAAAAATTTAGTGGTTCAATAATTGAAATAATGTATTACTTTCGCAATTGAAGAAAACTAATAACAACAATTAAACTATGTCTAAAGGTAGTCTACTCGTAGTTGACGATGATC
>CAYZUZ010000196.1:0-3530 GCA_964481795.1 uncultured Cryomorphaceae bacterium | reverse complement strand
AAATTAAAGAAATGGAAGGTCCTTTGGTATTGTGCTGCGCCAGTGGCAACAGAAGCGGACAGGCAGTTCACTACCTAAAATCGTTGGGTATAGCTTGCGAAAATGGCGGTAGCTGGCTCGAGGTAAACGCTGCTTTATAGGCCTAGCGCTGCTCTTTTAGCCCTGACCGTAGCGGCATCCTTTTTTGGGAGGAGTGCGTGGTTTTTGTAGGCCATGCAAAGCGACTGCAAGGAGCTCTTGCAGGGCTGTACAAAAACAGCACGATACCAAAAAAGATACAGCGAAGGGCAGGTTCCTGGCTTCATAAAAATATAAAAACCCCATCGGAAGTTTTTCCTTTGGGGTTTTTTGGGTTTGGTCAAGTGCTTTTGTTAAAGCAATTCTTTCAATAACTCAGGCAACTCCTCTGGTTGTGGGTTTACCTTGCGTATGATGCCTTCTTTATCGAGCAGTAAGGTAAATGGGATACCCTCTATACCATAGGTATTTACGATGCTTGAGTTCCAGCCATTGAGTTCGCTTACGTGATTGTCCCAAGTAAGTTGGTCCTCCTGAATAGCTTTGAGCCATTCCTCGCGCGGAGCAGGCTGCTGTGGTAGCCCATCGAGCGACACGCTGTACACGGTAAATCCTTTGTCTTTGAATTGATTGTAAACACTTACTACACGTGGATTGGCTTGGCGACAAGGGCCACACCAAGCTGCCCAAAAGTCAAGCAATACAACCTGACCTTTGAACGAAGAAAGCTTTAGGATATCGCCATTGTCTTTGGCCAATGCTATTTCGGGGGCAGGATTGCCTTCTACTATAGTGGAGGCTACTTCTTTGCGTTTTTTATCGAGTTCTATGGCCTCTTTAAATCTTTTATTTCTATTGGCAAAAAATAAGGCGTGGGGGTTGTTAGGATATTTTTCTAAAATATCTTTTTCTGCTTGTAAGAAGGGTTCAATATTTTCGTAGGGATTAAAAATTGGGGTATTACCCAATCGCTGATAAAACACAAAAATAGTAGAAAGGTGTCCTTTGTGCTGTTCAAGAATTTGTTCCAAACCAGCGCGATGCTTTTTGATTTGTTCGGCATAAACCACATCAAGCTGCTCACGAACGGCTAAGAAGCCTGCTTCGCCTTGTTCGTAGGCTGCCTCCATAATAAGTTCGAGTGAATCTACTACGGCCAAAGATTTGGCAAACTCTGCATTGATATTTTGGAGAATATCGAGACCTTCGCTACCGCTGATGCGATCGCTTAGCATTTCGCCTGTTACATCTACCACTACTTTAATTTTATCGCCTGGCTCTAGATACAATGGAACGGATTTTCCTTTTAAAAAGTCGAGGATATAAAAATTAGGTTCTGTAAGTTGTAGCGTGTAGGTCATTTTGCCAGAGGCAGGCAAATCGAGGGTATCGATACCGGCTGCCTGTACAGTATCAGCTAGCATAATAGCCACGCGCTCGCCATTAGTAATTTCCAATTCGATGATGGCTTCGTTTTTGGGACCACAAGAAATTAATAAAGCTATGGCACATGAGGCCAATAGGGTTTTTTTAAACATAAGATAATTATTGATTTAGTAATTCATTTAAAATTTGAGTGGCTGTTTTAGGTTCAGCTTTACCTTTTGATTTTTTCATCAATTCACCCATAAAAAGTCCCATCAAGCCTTTTTTGCCGGCTTTAAATTCGGCCACTTTATCTGGCATGGCGGCCAAAACCTCTTCTGCAAGTGTTTTGATTAAATTTTCGTCGCTTTCTTGTATCAGGTTGTTTTCTTTGGCCAGTTGTTCTACGGGTGTATTGGGTTCTGCCAACAGCAATTTGAATAAATTACCTTGAGCTACTGTATGACTCACCTTACCGGCCTCTACCAAGTTCAATAAATCTACCAATGCTTTTGGGGTAATGATCAACTTTTCTATAGGCCATGCTTTTTCGTTGAGGTGCGATTTTACTGGTCCCATGAGATAGTTAACGATATTTTTATAGCTCTTACTGAACATGCAGCAAGCCAAATAGTAATCGCTCATGGCTTTATTTTCTGTAATCAAAGAGGCGTCGTACTCGCTAAGTCCATGGCTTTGAGTTAATAGGTCCATTAATTCCCAAGGTAATTTAGGCATGAGCTTATTAACTGTTTCCTTATACTCTTCGGTTATTATTACAGGACTTAAATCTGGCTCTGGGAAGTATCTATAATCTTGAGCATCCTCTTTGGTACGCATCAGGGTAGTTATATTTTTGGTAGCATCAAAAGTGCGGGTTTCTTGCATCACTGTGCCACCAGATTCAATCAAATCTACTTGTCGTTGTACCTCAAAATCAATGGCTTTTTGCACATGTCGGAATGAATTGAGGTTTTTCACCTCCACTTTGGTTCCGAATTTTTCAGCTCCAAATTTTCGTACCGATACGTTTACATCACACCGGAGTGATCCTTCTTCCATATTGCCGTCGGATATATCGAGGTATCGAACTAACTTTCGCATTTCACTCAGGTAATTATAGGCTTCTTCACCATTTCGAAAATCGGGTTCTGAAACAATTTCGAGTAGAGCAACCCCTGCCCTATTGAGATCGATAAGTGTGTTGAAAGGGTCTAAGTCGTGAATACTTTTACCGGAGTCTTCCTCCATGTGTATGCGTGTAAGTCCAATGCGCTTAGGATTGCCTTGTGCATCTTTTATCATTACTGAGCCTCCTGTACATATAGGTGTAAGGTGCTGACTGATTTGATACCCTTTAGGCAAATCGGCATAAAAATAATTTTTGCGAGCAAACTCATTGTATTCTCGAATTTGAGCCCCACAGGCCAAGCCCAGTTTCACAGCATTTTCCACTACCTTTTCGTTTAAAACGGGCAAAGTACCTGGGTGTCCTAAACTAATAACTGAGGTATGTGAATTGGCTTTGTCGCCATAAGAGGTGGCATCGCCTGAAAAAGCTTTGCTCAAGGTGTTGAGTTGCACGTGAATTTCTAAACCTACTACGCACTCGTAGCTACTGATGTCTGCCATTGAAGGTCGTTTACATTTAAAGAATAAAACATTGCAAAGAAACGAAAATCGAGGCGAACAAGCAGGATGTTTTTTTTGGCCATTTTAAAATGATTTTAGGTAGATAAACTTCAAGCTTACCTACCTAAAAGTCTTGGGTTTTTTACTTAAATTTTTAATTCAACAGGCTTAAAAACAAAGTCACTGCCATCATAATCAATCAGTATCACATCATCATTTTGAATTTTATTAGCCAAAATTTCTTTTGACAAAGCATTTAAGATTCGCTTTTGAATAAGCCTTTTGATGGGTCGTGCTCCAAATTGGGGGTCAAAGCCTGCCTCTGCCAAATAAGCAACAACTGCGGGTGTATACTCCAAAATGATTCCGTTTTTTTGGACTTGTTCTTTAATTTCATCCAATCTTATTCTAACGATACTTTGAATATTCTCCTGATCAAGGGGCGCAAACATGATGGTTTCGTCTATCCTATTCAAAAACTCAGGACGTATGGTTTTGCGCAGCAAAGTCATCAT
>CAYZUZ010000195.1:265-3570 GCA_964481795.1 uncultured Cryomorphaceae bacterium | reverse complement strand
CAGGATTTAAGTAGATACAATCAACTACCCTTTCTTGAGTCAGAATTTCTGCACCATGGCTCCTAGCTATTTGTGCCAATTCAGCATCGAGGGTGTATCTGCTTAAACCAAATGCCCCCAACTTAAGCGTGCATTCGGCTGCATTACCTTGTTCAAAACTCAATCTGAATTTTTTAATTTCTGGCAATAGATACTTTTCAAATGGAAATCCGATTCGGGCTAAAAAATCACGACTTTCATTAGAAATATACTCTCCACAAACCTTTTGTTTTGGGTACTCCGACTTTTCTATGACCAATACCTTATAACCACTTTGGGCAGCCATAATGGCTAGAGATAAGCCTGCTAGGCCTCCGCCTCCTATAATTAAATCGTAATTGGAACTCATCCTTTGGCTTGACCTTTTATCACGATTGCAAAGCGGTACGCCCATTTCCATTGTATAGAATACTCTTTTATTCCTGCTTTTTTGAGCAATTTGTGCCAATCTCTTCGTTTAAAACTCCTCAAAACAGATAGGGGTGCATCATTTTTGGTGTAAGGTGATTCTGTAAACCATTTTACATACAAACTAATGGCATAATAGGCAATAGGATGCCGATGTAGGTCATTGATAATGAGATAACCTTTGGTATTGGCGGTTACCGTAATTAAAAAATCAAGCAATTGATCATCGGTAAGATGGTGTGTAAATAAACCCGCGTAAGCAATATCAGCCCTATGACCTTGCTTAAACCAATCGGCATAATCCCCAACAAAAAAGCTGCAATTACCTACCAATTCACTATGACTTTTATGCACATACTCCAAAGCTTCTGGCATGATATCCAAACCCGTAAGGTTGATTTGCAAGCCATGTTCCAGCTTTTTTTGATACAAGTAAGCCATCATATCGCCCGCGCCAAATCCTACATCTACGAAGTGTGTAGATTTGCTTTTTGAAAAGTACTTTTTTATTTGTCGGTAAGCCGAAGCAGGGCCCCCGGTGAGTTTATTGATGCGCTCCAATTCGCGCAAATTCTGAAAAAGATCTTCCTTATTATGAATAGGAAAATCCATTAACTCCAATTGATCGGAGCGATTCTTTCCAAATAATATACTGTTATTCATGATGATGTGGTTTTAAAAATTGCCTGCTCAATGGTAAGTCCTGGACCAAAAGCAGCAGAATAAACATACGAAGAATCTTTGAAATGAGCCTCTTCTAAGTAACTTTTGAGCACAAATAGGATGGTAACACTGCTCATATTGCCATTATTTTTTAATACATCATAGCTATTATTCAATGCGCTATTGGGTATATGAAGTGCTTTTTCAAAAGCCATTAAAATGCTTTTTCCACCAGGATGAATAGCATATTTTTCAATTTGATTTTCTGTAAGTCCTTGTTTTTGGATGCAATCTAAAAAAACTTTTCTCATATTTTCTTCTATACGCTTGGGTATATCTCGTTTTAAAACCATTTCAAATCCCAAATCGCGCATGTACCACCCCATTTCTTTTTTGCTATTGTGCATCAAATAGGAAGAGAAGGCCTCCATCTGTAGACCCCTGCCAGTGGGTTTTTTGCCGCTAACCCAAGCTGCTGCCGAACCATCAGAAAACAAAAAAGTAGAGAGTAAATTATCATCCGAACCATCGCGTCTGAAATGCAATGAACATAACTCAGTAAATACAACCAAAACCTCAGCATCGGCATGGGTTTGTGCTATCATATCAGCTATTTTCAATCCTTGAAAGGCGGCATAGCAACCCATAAAATTAACTGCATACCGCTGTATATCAGCTCGCATATCGAAGTATTCGGCCAGCTGACACTCAATACCTGGAGCCACCATACCTGTGCAACTCACGTAGATGATATGCGTAATGTGATCTTTTTTTAAATCTGATTCTTGAAATAATTTTTGTACAGATTGTATAGATAATTTTAGGGCTTCTCGCTCATAAATGCACATTCTTTCAGCGGTAGTTGGCTCCTTTTCTTTATGTAAATAAAGCTGTCTTTCGTTGCGTGGTACTAAAAAATCTGAAATGACAATATGCTTGCAGCTAATAGAGTCATCGCGGGTGAGCAAGGCAAACTTGCGTGCCGACAATGCATCATCTTGGAACTCGCCTGATACAAAACCAGACATCTCTTTTGTAGTGATGGTATATTGGGGCAAAGCAGTGGAAATATGACAGATATAACTCATAAATGACTCAAAAATAATAGTATAAAAAACAGATTACTACAAGTAGAACCCAAGGTATTCATCCACATGGCATTTTTAAAATTGGCATGATCTTCATGGGCAAAAACCTGAAACATCCAACGGGTAAGAAATACCAAAACAGGTGACATAACGCCTACAAAAATGAGCAACCAATACCATTGAAATCCGCTGCCAAGCAGGTAATAAGCCATCAATACAGCCAGCAATAAAAGCATTATCTGACTGAAAATCAGTGTGCCCTTGACACCTAGTAGCAAACTTAGGGTTCGTACCCCATCAGCGGCATCCTGCTTGTGTTGGTAAATTTGAGTAAGAGGATATACAGCTCCTATCATGAGACCCGCTGTGCACATGCCCGCCACAAATAAGTCATTAAAAACCAAATGACCTGACATAACAAAGCTTAACAACAAATACACCCACGAACCTTGAAATATCACCACTGTCAAATATCCAATGATGGGATACTTTTTCAATCGAACCCTACGATAACTGTACATGCGCGAAGCCAAAATATACACGAATACGCCAAAGGCCGACTCCAAATTAATTAGAATAAAGCTCAGAGCAATAGCCAAAGAATCTAGAAAAAAGCTCAACCAGAACATTTCCGCTCCAATTTTTTCGGGTTTTTCTATTCCTCCTATACTGCCTTCGTCTTGATCCATATAGCTGTTGTATCCATTGGAACTAGGATAGACCAACAGGTGAAGAATCAAAAATAAATAAAAGGTATCTAATTTATTTACAAGTGATTGCGTAGCCAAGGTAAACAAAAACACCGGCATTAAAAAGAAACTAAATGGCAAGCGCAAATGCACCAAAAGCTGGGTGCGCGATTGCCAAAAGGAGCTTAGCGATAAGGTAGAAAACAGCCACATAGTTTAGCATAAAAATTTGAATTCGCATTTAAAGCCGCTTAGCCTACTTACGAACTTTAATTTAAAAGTAAACATAAGCCGAAATGTTTATCTTGAAACAACGCTTAGCTATAAAAATGAAAGAAATAAAATAGCTTAAATGTTCGAGTGATGCAGGGTCGATTACCAGTAAACGCTATAATTTTTAAAATACTTTTGATTGTCA
>CAYZUZ010000195.1:0-255 GCA_964481795.1 uncultured Cryomorphaceae bacterium | reverse complement strand
AAACACTACATTTTTTTATAAGCCATTTGATTCTCAAAAACTTGCAAGCTCATTAGCATCCAAAAAAATAAAATATCACTTATTTTTTGTGTTTAGCTCTTTTTTTTGTTGCGGCAAAGCGCTGCCCGTCTTAGTTTCGCCTCGTTATTTTTAATTAATCTAAATAAAAATTATGAAAAAAAGGAGCTTATTATTAGGTGCATTGTCGGCTATAATCATGCTTACATCATGTGGCAAGGATGATGAAAAATCTGT
>CAYZUZ010000194.1:0-3570 GCA_964481795.1 uncultured Cryomorphaceae bacterium | reverse complement strand
TATTTATTACTACTCGGCCGACAGAAATTTGCCCCGAAAAGCTGCCTTATTTACCGAAAGGCACATCAAAGATATAGAACGCAAGCTCGAAGCACAGATAGAGGGGAGAATACAAATTCTGCTATTTAATTCCATGACGGATTTAAAACAAAGCAATGTAAACAAACCCATAAACCAAGATCTGAATACAGGTGGCAAAGCCGAAATACCCAATTTAAAGGTGTTTTTGCACTTTAATGGAGACTACACACACCTCGAAAATCAGATAAAATACGGTCTTACTGAGGCCATTATCAACAATTTGGTATTTGGCGATTTTACACAATCGCTGCGCAACAGTGCCACTTTTTTTCTGCCTGATTGGTTTATAAAAGGGCTTTGCTCCTACTACTCCATGCCTTGGGATGTGGAGCTCGATCAAAAAGTACGCGATGGTTTTGTATCAGGTGATTACAATCGTTTCAACAATTTAAGTGGTGATGATGCGCGTATTGCCGGTCATTCATTTTGGGAATATATAGCCCAAACCTACAGCGAAGCTGCAATAAAAAATGTGCTTTTTCTTACTATACTCAATAGAAATATTGACATAGGTTTTGAAGAGGCGCTAGGCAAAAAAACCAATGGCCTCACCTTGGGCTGGCAAGATTATTTTAAATCTATTTACCAAGCCACCGCCAAAGAGGGTAGCAAACAGCGACCTCTGATCAAAATGCGCAAGGATGAATATTTGGGGCAAATGGCACTCAATACGGATGAAAACAAATTGGCCTATGCCGTAAATAGATTGGGCGAATACAGAATTTACTTATATGATATAGATAAAAAGAAAAGAAAAAAACTACTCAGAAAAGGTTTTAAAATTGCTCAAAACACAGACTATTCTTTTCCATTATTGGCTTGGCACCCCAGCGAACCCATTTTGAGCTATATCATTGAAGAAAAAGGCTTCATATGGCTTTACCTCTATAACTTAGAAAAGAAAAAAACCGACAAACGAAAACTTTTTGGAGTAGAAAAAATCATTTCCTACAGCTATTCGCCTGATGGAAATACCTTTTTGATGACAGCCATACGCGAAGGGCGCTCGGATGTATTTGAGTACACCATTCGATCTACCTCATTTAAAAAACTAACCAACGACGATTATATTGATGCACAGTCTACTTACATCAATAAAGGAAGAGATGTACTGTTTGTCTCAGACCGCACAAGCGATAGCCTAAACCTTGACCAAGACGTAGATTATTTTCAAAGACCTTACTCGCTATTTATTCTCAATCCGAATAAAGGTGAAAATCAGAAAATCAAATCAGTCGGTTTAGAAAATCAAATCAATTTCTTACAACCACAAAGTTTAGCTCCTGGTTATTTCGCCTATTTGGGGGTTCAAGACAGAGTCCAAAATTTATTTTTGGTAAAAATGGACAGTGCTATTGCCTACGTAGATACCACTACGCATTACAGATATTTCTTTCATCAGTATAAAATAACAGATTACCATAGAAATATACATAGAATGGCGGTAGGCAAAACCACCGAAAAATTATATGGAGGCATGTATGTCAAGGGCAGATTTCAAATACAATCATTTGACTTACCTGATTTGCAAGAGCTTGACATAAAAAGTACACCCAAACCAACTCAAAACAAACCAACAAACAACGCTGCCAAACCCCTTGATGTGGTTTTAATAAATTCCGATAAAGAAATTGACTTGGAAATAGACATTGATGACTATGATTTTGATGAAAAAGTATTAGAAAAACTCAATCTAAAGCCCAAAAACAAGATTCCACCTGTAATCAAAGGAAATCAATCCATCAGCACTTTGCCTCAAATTCTCAATCCAAAAGTAAACTCAGCTACTAGTGATAAAAAAACCTTTGAGCTACCACCCAAAAGAAACTACCTGCTTACATTTTATCAAGAAAAATTTGGTTTGCAACTGAGCAATGTATTTATAAATCCTCAGTATCAACCCTTTACAGGCAGACCCAATGGAGGCCTCGTAAACCCTGGCATCAATGGAAATGTGATGGTAGGTATCAGCGATGTGATGCGCGACTACACCTTAATTGCCGGTTTCAGAACCAATTTTATTCCCTTAGCAGGTAGGTCTTTGGTTCCTGACCACGAAGTATTTTTTAATTTCATCAACCATAAAAAAAGGTGGAAAAAAGAGAGTATGATTTTTAGGCGTTCACAAATAGCCTTGCTTACCAATATGGATTGGTTTAGGTATTTGAGTCATGAAGCCTCTCAAAAGTTTATATACCCATTGAATGAGGTTCAATCTTTCCACTTTCAAGCCTCGTACCGACTCGACAATCAAATTTCGCTTGCTCGTGAGCAAAACTCTTTACAAAATCCGACCACCTACACCCATTATGGCATAGGCAGGGTATATTTTGTGCACGACAATACCATAGCCAAAGGAATCAATCTGTACGAAGGAACCCGATACAAAATATTTACTGAATACTATCGCAATTTATTACAATCACCCTCAGGAATGCATACCTTGGGTATTGATTACAGAAACTATCAACGTGTATGGAGATCAGTGATTTGGGCCAATAGATTTGCAGCTGGCACATCCTTCGGAACCGAAAGATTAATACACTATCTTGGAGGAGTCGACAATGAATTTGTACCTCGATTTGATGAAAGTACCCCTTGGGATAGAAATCAAAATTATGCCTTTCAAACCGTGATTACCAATATGCGAGGCTTTTGGCAAAATGCAAGAAATGGAAATAGTTTTATGGTACTGAACTCTGAATTGAGAATACCTGTATTTAGAGCTTTATTCAACAGACCACTGCGAAGCGATTTCCTTACAAATTTTCAAATAATTGCTTTTGGTGATTTAGGTACAGCCTGGAATGGTATTACCCCTTATTCTGAGGAAAACGTAATCAACAAACAGGTAATTGAACGCGGAAACATTACAGTAACGATTGATAGTCAAAAGGAGCCCATTATTGGAGGAATAGGTGCCGGAATACGCACACGATTATTCGGATATTTTGTGCGATTTGATTGGTCGTGGGGCATAGAAGATGGGGTTTTGTTACCTAATTTATTCAACGTAAGTTTGAGCACCGATTTTTAGTATTTTCATTCTAAATCACCCTAAATCCACTTGCAAACGGCCAGACTTACACTACCTACCTACGAAATCAAAATTCGATATACCCACAGCGGTAACGCCACATTGTACGATCCCATAAGAAAAAAATGGTACGTTTACACGCCCGAGGAATGGGTAAGACAACATGTGATTTGCCATCTCCTATCTTTGGGTTATCCCGAAAAATCAATAGCCGTTGAAAAAAAATTGCTTGTAAACGGCCTCCTCAAGCGTTTTGATCTCCTTGTTTATCATCAAGCAGAGCCTCTTTTGCTGTGTGAATGCAAAGCTCCTGATGTGAAACTGAGCAATGAAACATGGCATCAAGCCATGCGATACAATACTGTTTTACAGGTTCCTTTTTTGTTGATTACCAATGGTATACAACATGCAACACTCCATGTAAATGCTACAAATTTTGTGGAGCAAATAGA
>CAYZUZ010000193.1:0-3573 GCA_964481795.1 uncultured Cryomorphaceae bacterium | reverse complement strand
CTTCTCAAGACATGGTTTTAGGTCTTTACTACTTGACCAAAGCACGCAAATCAACGCCTGAACACCCTATCAAAGGTGAAGGCATGACTTTTTACTCTGCCGAGGAAGTTGTAATTGCACTCAATGAAAAAAGGGTAGACCTGCATGCCAACGTAAAAGTTCGTGCTAGGGTAAGAGAAAATGGAGAAATCTCTGTAAAGTTGATCGAAACCACAGTAGGTAGAATTTTATTCAATATGATAGTGCCCGAAGAAGTAGGGTACATAAACGAATTATTGACTAAGAAATCACTTAGAGATATCATTGCTAGGATTTTAAGAATCACCAATATTCCAAAAACAGCAGCGTTTTTGGATGATATGAAAAATCTAGGATACGGTCAAGCATTCAAAGGAGGCTTGTCGTTCTCTTTGGGTGATATCAGAATACCCGATGAAAAAGTAACACTTGTAGCTGAGGCAAATAGTGCTATTGAAAACATCACTTCGAGCTACGAAATGGGGCTTATTACCAATAATGAGCGTTACAATCAAGTTATTGATGTATGGACCAATACCAATGCTCGTCTTACTGACCGTGCCATGCATTATTTGATTAATGACCGCCAAGGTTTTAATCCTATTTATATGATGCTTGATTCGGGGGCGAGGGGTTCAAAAGAACAGATCCGTCAGCTCTCAGGTATGCGCGGATTGATGGCCAAACCTCAAAAATCCGGTAGCTCAGGAGGTGAAATCATCGAAAACCCGATTATTGCAAACTTTAAAGAAGGTTTGTCGATTCTTGAGTATTTTATCTCTACCCACGGTGCACGTAAAGGTTTGGCCGATACGGCTCTTAAAACCGCTGATGCTGGATACTTAACACGTAGATTGGTAGACGTAGCCCAAGATGTGATCATTAATGAAGAAGATTGTGGCACATTGCGCGGTTTGGAAGTTACTGCTCTTAAAAAGAACGAAGACGTAATTGAATCCTTATACGATAGAATTTTAGGTCGTGTATCTCTACATGATGTAATTGACCCACTTACCAATGAAATTTATGTAAGAACAGGTGAGCAAATTACCGAAGATGTAGCACAAGCAATAGAAAACTCACCTATACAAATGGTAGAGGTTCGTTCGCCACTTACTTGCGAAAGCGCTAGAGGAATTTGTGCAAAATGCTACGGTAGAAACTTGGCCACTGCCAAAATGGTGCAAATGGGTGAAAGTGTGGGAGTTATTGCTGCACAATCTATTGGTGAGCCAGGTACACAGCTTACTTTGCGTACCTTCCACGTGGGTGGTACCGCGGGCAACGTATCTGAGGAATCTACACTTGTAGCTAAGTTCACCGGCAAAATTGAGATAGATGAATTGCGTACAGTAATCACTCAAGATGATGCTAGTGAATCTAAAGAAATCGTGATTGGTCGTACCTCTGAAATGAAAATCATTGACGAGAAAACAGGTATTGTATTGCAAACCAATAACGTGCCTTACGGATCTACGCTCTTTATAAAGAATAATACAACCATTGAGAAAGGTTCAAAAATCTGCGAATGGGACCCTTATAATGCCGTAATCATTACCGAAGATTCGGGTGTTATCGCATTTGAAGATATTGAAATGGGCGTTACTTACCGTGAGGAAGTAGATGAGCAAACAGGATTTAAGGAGAAAGTAATTTCTGAATCAAGAAATAAAAAATTGATTCCTACCATCAAAATTTTGGATGCTTCAGGAGAAATTACCAAATCATATAACCTACCTGTAGGTGCCCACTTGGTGGTGGAAAATGGTGATAAAGTAAAAGCAGGTAAAGTAATCGTGAAAATTCCACGTAAATCGGCCAAAGCGGGCGATATTACAGGAGGTTTGCCACGTGTTACGGAATTATTTGAGGCTCGTAACCCATCTAACCCTGCTGTAGTTTCAGAAATAGACGGTATAGTATCCTTTGGTCCTAAAATCAAGCGTGGTAACCGTGAAGTAATCGTAGAAAGCCGCACCGGTGAGCGCAAGGTTTATATGATCAACTTATCTAAGCAAATACTTGTACAAGAAAATGACTATGTGAAAGCAGGAACACCTCTTTCTGATGGTTCAATTTCTCCGGGCGATATACTTGCCATACAAGGTCCAGGTAAGGTTCAAGAATATCTTGTAAACGAAGTTCAAGAAGTTTACCGACTACAAGGCGTAAAAATCAACGATAAGCACTTTGAAGTAATTGTACGTCAGATGATGCGTAAGGTAGAAATAGTAGATTCAGGCGATACTACCTTCCTTGAAGGTCACCTGGCTCATAGCTACGACTTTATACAAGAAAATGATTTTATTTACGACAAGAAAATCATTACTGACTCTGCCGATTCAGATGACTTTAAAGTAGGTATGATCGTATCGGCCCGTGCCTTGCGCGATGAAAATAGCCGACTCAAACGTGCCGACATGAAACTCATCGAAGCACGTGATGCTCAACCTGCTACGGCCCGTCCGGTATTGCAAGGTATTACAAGAGCTTCTTTGCAAACTAAGAGCTTTATATCGGCTGCATCGTTCCAAGAAACAACCAAAGTGCTCAACGAAGCCGCTGTAAGTGGAAAAGAAGATACCTTGGAGGGCTTGAAAGAAAACGTAATCGTAGGCCACAAAATACCCGCAGGTACAGGCTTAAAGCATTATGAAAAAATCATTGTAGGTTCCTTGGGCGATTATCAAGACTTGATGACGCGAAAAGAAGCTGCAGAATATGCTAACCAAGATAAAAGATAAGAAATGAGCAAAAACACGCAAGAGCAACAACTGAATGTAGAAATAGATGAGGCCGTTGCAGGAGGTATTTATACCAACTTAGCCATCATCAATCACAGTCCTAGCGAATTTGTGGTAGATTTTTTACAAATCATGCCTGGTATGCCAAAGGCCAAAGTAAAATCTAGAATGATACTTACCCCACAGCATGCCAAGAGATTTTTGCAAGCATTAGGCGACAACATCATTAAGTATGAGCAAATGCACGGAAAAATTCAAGATTCAGAAGTACCTCCCATACCTATGAATTTTGGAGGACCGGCAGGTCAAGCATAAAACAAACAAAAAACGACTCAGAAATGGGTCGTTTTTTTTTGAGGCCAGCCATAAATGTTAAATTTTCATACACCAGTATTTTGAATAAAAATTTTGATTATGTTTACAGCTCATTTATTAACCAACAATTATTTTATGAAAAATCATGATCTTAAGCCTTGCACAAGCAAGCAAACAAATTTTAAAACCCTAGTGGGGGGATTTGAAGTAAGTTGATGATTGTTAGTATGTTTTATTTAATTTAGATTTTGTTTAAAAAGTATTTAGTATGAGCGTTGTATACAGTAATTACTTATCAGGTACCAATCCACCCAGATTTGCTTTTACAGGGGGTCTTGTAAATGCCTTTGGTATAAATACTTTATTTGATGTAGGCACATTGACAAGTACTAAGAATGAGATTATTTTAGCTACTATTGTAAAAGATCATGGAAATTCAGGGGTATTTAGGCCAACTCTAGGAAATCAAGAGTATAATAAAAACTATGAAACGCTG
>CAYZUZ010000192.1:0-3593 GCA_964481795.1 uncultured Cryomorphaceae bacterium | reverse complement strand
TGGGGCAGTTGTGTGCTGTTGTTGATCACTATATCGCGCTCTATTTTATCGGCTACCAAAGATAATACACCGTTTAGGTAAATTCTATCCAAAAAAAACAGGACCGAAGCCCTGTTTTTAATCACATTTAATTTTATTATTCGTGGTTGTTGTTCCACTTGCTGGGTGACCTCCAAATGCTGGAGAGAATCAACTCGCGCATGTAGAAAAACTCTTTTGGTATTTTGTCATACATTTTTTCAAACAATTCTTGGTGACCTAGCAATTCTTGTTTCCAAGCTTCGGGCTCTATAGCCATAATGCTTTCAAACTGTTCTTCGGTAAAATCCAAGCCTGTCCAGTCGATGTCTTTGTAGCGAGGCCTCCAGCCTATTGCGCTTTCTACGGCTGAGGTACGTCCGTTTACACGGTCGATAATCCACTTCAATACACGCATGTTATCTGAAAAACCTGGCCATAAAAACTTGCCTTTTTCATCTTTACGGAACCAGTTTACTCCAAAAATTCGAGGTGGATTTTTCAAATTGCGACCAAATTGCAGCCAATGGTTGAAATAATCGGCCATGTGATAACCTGCAAAAGGAAGCATGGCAAAAGGATCGCGACGTACTTTACCTATTTCGCCAAAGGCAGCAGCGGTCATTTCAGAACCCATAGTAGCAGCGGCATATACACCAAAGTTCCAGTTGGGCGCTTGGTATACTAGTGGCATGGTAGTAGCTCTGCGGCCTCCAAATATAAAGGCATCAATAGGCACACCTTGGGGCGACTCCCAAGCTTCATCTATACTAGGACATTGATTGGCAGGGGCAGTAAATCTTGAGTTGGGGTGTGCTACAGGCTGTCCGCTATTGGGGTCGTGCACTTGTCCCTTCCAGTTGATGGTGCCTGCGGGGGCAGGTTCTTTGGTCATATCCTCCCACCACACATCGCCATCGGGGGTAATGCCCACATTGGTATAAATGGTGTTGGAGGCTATACTAGCCATGGCATTGGGGTTGGTGTGGTAGTTGGTGCCTGGTGCTACGCCAAAAAATCCAGCTTCGGGGTTGATGGCATACAAAAGTCCGTCGTCGCCTTCTTTAATCCAGGCAATATCGTCACCTACGGTGCTTATCTTCCAGCCATTCAATTCTTTAGGTGGTATAAGCATGGCAAAGTTGGTTTTGCCACAAGCGCTAGGGAAAGCAGCGGCTATGTAGTTTTTCTTTCCGTTAGGGTCTTCTACACCTAAAATAAGCATGTGTTCGGCAAGCCAATTTTGGGCGCGACCCATGGCGGAGGCTATTCTTAAAGCAAAACATTTTTTGCCCAAGAGTGCATTGCCTCCATATCCTGAGCCGTAGCTTACAATGCTGTGCTCTTCAGGGTAGTGTACAATGTATTTGGTAGTAGGATTGCAAGGCCATTTCACATCTTCTTGTCCGGCCTCGAGTGGAGCGCCCAGCGTATGCAAAGCCTTTACATAAGTGCCATTACTGCCCAGTTGGTCTATAGCGGCTTTACCCATACGCGTCATGATGCGCATGTTTACCACCACATATTCTGAGTCGGTAATTTCCACTCCTATTTGAGAAATAGGCGAGCCTAAGGGCCCCATACAGAAAGGAATTACGTACATGGTGCGTCCTTTCATAGAACCTTTGAGCAAAGGCTGCAAGGTCTTTTTCATTTCGTGTGGCGCCATCCAGTTGTTGGTAGGTCCTGCATCTTCTTTGAGCAGACTACAGATGTAAGTGCGGTCTTCTACACGGGCTACGTCGGAGGGGTCGCTAAAACAGGCAAAGCTGTTGGGCCTTTTTACTTCGTTGAGTTTCACGAAGGTACCTTTGTTTACCAGCATTTGAGTGAATCGGTCGTACTCCTCTTGTGAGCCATCACACCAGTACACGTTATCTGGTTCGCATAGGTCTGCTGTTTTCTGAACCCACTTTTTGAGTTCTTCGTGTTTTACCTCGTTTGAATAATCTTTCATGTGTCTAAAATTTTGTTTTAAGGGTCACATGGAACGCGCTTCATATTTAACAGGAAAAATATCTCATTAAATCCTCGGCTGGTTTCATATCCGTTATTTGTGTTGATTTCGGCAACAATATTAGGCATGGAAGCTTGGATAGCCTACGATTTGAAACATATTTAAAGCTGATTTTTGGTAGCTTTGATTTTTAGGCTGTGATTTTCAAGGGTTTATTTTAAATCTTTACCCAATTAAGTTTTAAACCCGTGCATTGGGCAAAGTGGCTTTTTGCCATTGGGTTTTTGTTTTTTGCTTATAAATGAAATTTTAATGACTCATTACCACAAAGAACCCTCGCAATTATTGAATTTACAAGGTCAGCTTATAGGTAAAATGCATTTGGATGACAATTTGAGCTACACTGCTGCTATACACAGTATCTGTAGTTTCTAATTAAACCCATGTCTGATGATACTTTTTGAGTCACTCAAACCACTTATGTTTTATGTATATACTTAATGCTATTTTCATTTGAACGTAATTATAATCAGGCAATCTTTTATTTAATAAATTATTTGGGAAAAAAGATAAAACACTGGTTTGCAAAACTGCCTCAGTTTTGGCTAATATTTTTTTTTACGAGCAAAGACAAAGAGCACCTTAAAATTGTTTTATTCAAGATTACAATTTAAAATTGAAAATCATTGAAATCCTTTGATTTTTTATGCAAAGTGAAATAATTATATAGACTCTCCCATTTACCAAATTAGTCATGGCGAAGCAATTCTATTCAAAAACAAATAGTTTGTTTTACATTTTAGCCTTTCATCTCGAAGTACTTCTACATTATTTAAGTTCAAGTCTCACACGAAATACTGCATACTTCTTGTAGGCTTTACCACCCATCTCTTCTGTAATTTTTTTCATAGGAATATTTTCATCGGCTATCCAACTGATTTCACCTCCTAAGTATCCTCCAGCCTCCACGCGACGAGCCATTTCTGCATAAAGCAATGAAGCGAACCCCAAATGTTGATATTTTTTTCTAATAGCAACAACCATCACTTTTACCCATTTTATTCTGCTGCCCAATTGAAATGCATGTAGTAATCCTTTTATACTTGGTTTTCCATTTTTAAAATACTGGAATGCTTCATTCATATTTGGAACAGCTAGAATAAACCCAACGGGCTCTTTACCTAGATAAAGTGTAAAAACCAATTTTTTATCGAGGATAGAACGTAGAGAATTGGCCAATACGACAAACTCATCTTTTTCAAAAGGCACATGCCCCCAGTGGCCTGCAAAAGAGTCGTTGTATATAGAGCATAAAATTTTTGACTCTTCTTCGTAGTTTTTGAAATTAATGTTTTTAATGTTTAATGGATACCGTGAGATTAAAAGCTTGTTGACTCGGTCAATTTTTTTGGTGTTTATACCACATTTCAATTGGTAAGCATAAAAGGTCATATCGTATTTAGCACCGGCATTCTCTAAAAGCTTTGCATAATATGGCGGGTTGAAATTCATCATAAAAAATGGAGGATAATCATAACCTGAGATAAGCACTCCCAGCTCATAATTTACTCCAGGATTTATCGGCCCAATAAACTCTGTAAAACCCTTTTTTTGTATG
>CAYZUZ010000191.1:1449-3599 GCA_964481795.1 uncultured Cryomorphaceae bacterium | reverse complement strand
GCTGGCGTGTATATGATTAGGGTATTTTCTGGATTCAAGCTTAAGGGTTCTAATACACCCAGATCTTCATCAAAGTGTACATAAATTCCTTCGGCTTCTAACAATTCAGTAAGGGGTGTTTTGGTTTTATCGTAGCCTCCTACCCATTTTTTTTGACTGTTAAAATGCCTAGCCAAGGCGCTCATACCTATGCCTCCTATGCCTAAAAAATAATAATTTTGATAGGTGTTTATATTCATTTTTTTAAGCTTAAAATTTCATTTACTATGCTTTCAGTGGCTCCTATCATAGCCAGTTTCAAAATGTTTGTTTCCAGTTTTTTTCTCATTTCTGGCGCATTTAATAGCTCCTGCAAGGCATCCAAAAGATTTGAAATTTCAGTTTCTTTTACCAGCAATGCTGCTTCCTTTTTTACAAAAGCGAGGGCATTTTTGGTCTGATGGTCTTCGGCTACATTGGGCGATGGTATCAGAATACAGGCCTTACCCATGGCTGCTAGCTCTGATAAACTGCCTGCTCCTGCTCGCGCTATCACTACATCCGCTGCTAGGTAGGCTTGGTCTATTTCGGCAATAAAGGGTTTTAAATAAATGCCTGCTTCACGCGGTACTTTTTGCATCAAATCGCCATAGTACAGTTTTCCGCAGGGCCAAATCAGATTGATTTTATTTTGTTGAAAATAATCAAGATTTTTCAATATTTCTTTGTTGATGGCCTTGGATCCTAAGCTTCCACCCAAAATCAATACGGTAGGCCTATGAGGTATTAAACCAAAACTTTTTTGAGTTTCTTCATTTTTTTGTGCTTGTATCAAATCCTTGCGTATCGGGTTACCCGTGAGTATGATTTTGTTTTTTGGAAAGAAACTTTCTAGTCCATCGTATGCTACGCAAATTTTTTTGGCACGCCTGCCCAAAAGTTTATTGGTAATACCGGGATATGAATTTTGTTCTTGTATCAATGTAGGAAAGCCCAACCATGAGGCTGCAAAAAGCAAGGGCCCACTGGCAAATCCTCCGGTGCCTACTACTGCCTTGGGTCGGTATTGTAGCAATAAGGAAATACATTGAACGAGGCTCAACATTATTTTTAGCGGAAAAAGTAGGTTTTTAAGGGGTTGCGCTCTTTGTAATCCACTGATCCACAGGCCATGAATCTTGTATCCGGCTTCGGGTATGCGTTTCATTTCCATTTTGCCCAAGGCGCCTACAAATACAATTTGGCTGCTGGGGTTTCTTAATTTTAGACCATCGGCTATGGCCAAAGCTGGAAATATATGACCACCGGTGCCACCGCCACTAATTAGGTATAAGTTGTTCATCAATGTTGTTTTTTGGGTTTTTTGAAGGTTGCGTGGAGGTAGGTTCTAAGTAGGATCGGCTTACAGAAAGTATGATGCCTAGGGCGGTACAACTGATCCAGATGGAGCTGCCGCCTTGGCTGAGCATGGGGAGTGTTTGGCCTGTTACAGGCAATAGATTTACAGCTACACCCATATTTATAAATGCTTGAAAAACAATGCCCAAACCTGCTGCAAGCACCAATAAGGATCCGAATAAACTCTTCGCTTTGGTGGCTACTATGAGAAAGCGCATGAGTAAGAAAAAATAAACTGCTAATACAGAAAGTCCGCCCAAGATGCCATACTCTTCAATGACTATGGCATAAATAAAATCGGAGGTGCTTTGGGGTAAAAAATTCTTTTGTATGCTCTTACCGGGCCCCATGCCCATCAGTCCGCCATTGGCTATAGCCATTTTGGCTTTTTCTACCTGGTAGTTGTCTTCCACATTGCCGCTTTGGTAGTTTTCTATGCGTGCTTTCCATGTATCTACTCGGTTGCTGATGTTGGGAAAGAGCATCACCAATAGGATAAACAATCCTAAAAAGACTACGCCAGAACCCAAGGTGCTTAGCAAAAATTTCCAGGGTACATGGGCTATGAATAGCAGAATGAAGGATAGAAAAAACAAAATAGCCGCTGTAGATAAATTGGCAGGAAGTATCAAGCCGCAGGTGGCGCCTATGGGCAGCAAAAGCTGAAAAAAGTAGGTTTTAAAGGTCCATTCAGAGGGAAGCTTTTTGGATAAGCTGCGGGCCAAGTAAACCATCAAAATAAGGCTCGATAAAAGCGAAGTTTGCACTTGAAT
>CAYZUZ010000191.1:0-1349 GCA_964481795.1 uncultured Cryomorphaceae bacterium | reverse complement strand
CACAGCCAAATAGCTCTATCGCCACGGGGCTTTAAAAGCTCAATCCATGGTTTTTTTGCTTCCTGTATTTCGTTGGTTTCTTCGCTCATGATATTCCTTTATAATGCCTTTTTAGCGGCTACAATTTTATGTAAATCAGCCCATTAAAGCTGACGTACCCAATGCTTGAATTGATTGCCTCTATCTTCATAGTTATCAAACAAATCGAAGCTGGCACACGCTGGACTCAGCATGACTACATCTCCTTTTTTTGATAAACTATAGGCCATTTTTACGGCTTGTTCCATGCTTTGTGTTTCGGCTATCAGGTTTACCATACCGGTAAATTCATCAATGATTTTTGTATTGTCTTTGCCCAAGCATACGATTGCTTTTACGTGGTCTTTTACCAAATCGTACAACTGACTGTAATCATTGCCTTTGTCTACACCGCCTACTATCCAAACCAAGGGACGCTTGACGCTCTCCAAGGCATACCATGTAGAATTGACATTGGTGGCTTTGCTGTCGTTGATAAATTCTATTCCGCCTACAGTAGCTACGCTCTCCAAACGGTGCTCTATTCCTTCAAAAGAGGTGAGCGCCTCGCGGGTGCTGTCTTTTCTGATTTCAGCCAAACGACCTGCCATAGCCGCTGCCATGGAGTTGTAGGTGTTGTGTTTTCCTTCGAGTGATAAATCTTTGATTTGCATGTCTTCTTGATTGTTAATTTTTATTATAATTTCTTGATTTTGTGATAGAAAGGAGCAGTTTGAAAAGCCATTTACTTTGGCTTCTTCTAGCGAAAAGGGAACTTTTTGCCCCTTGAGATTTGCAGGCATGTATTGCATCAGCAGTTCACTATCGGCACCATAAATCAGGTAGTCGTTGCTGTCTTGACTTTGGGCTATTTTGAATTTGGAGGCAGCGTATTTCTCTACAGAATACTCATAGCGCTCCAAGTGATCTGGGGTGATGTTTGTAATAATGGCAATTTGCGGTTTGAAGGTATAGCAATCGTCTAATTGAAAGCTACTTACTTCTAATACATACACATCCCACAGGGTATCGGTAATGACCAAGCGGGCAAACGAATGACCGATATTACCGCCAAGTGCTACGCGTTTCCCGTCTTTTTTAAATACATATGCGGCCAAGCTTGTGGTCGTGGTTTTTCCGTTGGTGCCAGTAATCGCCACGATCATCTTTTGGGTATAGCGGGCGGCAAATTCCATTTCGCTCCAAATGGGTGTTCCTTTTTCGCGCAGGGTTTTTATGATAGGGGCCTTTTCGGGTATACCCGGACTTTTAATTACAAGATCGCACGATAGTATTTTTTCTGTATCGTGACCATTCTCTTCAAAGGGTAT
>CAYZUZ010000190.1:0-3617 GCA_964481795.1 uncultured Cryomorphaceae bacterium | reverse complement strand
TTGCACCTCTATCATGACCATCTTGCCCGGTTTTGGCTATCATGATTCTTGGTCTACGACCTTCGAGCTTGGAAAATTCATCAGATAATTGCTTTGCTTTTTCAAAAGTTTCATTTTTTTGCATACTCTTAGCATATACGCCACTTACAGTTTTTATAGATGCTTGATAACGGCCATAAACCAGCTCCAAAGCTGTTGAAATTTCGCCCAAAGTGCAACGCGCTCTTGCGGCTTTTACGGCCAAATCCAAAAGATTGCCAGATTTATTGCGAGCGGCCTCTTCCAAAGCCACCAAACAAGCCTCAACCTCCAAAGGGTTTCGCTGTTCTTTAAGTGTTTTTAATTTTTGTAATTGGCTTTCGCGTACAGCGGTATTATCTACCTCTAATATATCAAGTTCTTGTTTTTCATCTGTTTGAAAAATATTGGTGCCTATAATCCATTCTTCACCGGCATCTATACGCGCTTGTTTTTTTGCGGCTGCCTCTTCTATTTTCAATTTAGGCAAGCCACTTTCTATGGCTTTAGACATTCCTCCCATTTCATCTACTTCTTTGATCAAGGCTCTTGCTTTTTGCAACAATTGATCCGTAAGGTACTCTACATATTTTGAACCACCCCAAGGATCTACCTGATTACAAATACCACTTTCCATTTGTAAAAACAGCTGTGTATTACGTGCTATCCTAGCTGAAAAATCGGTAGGTAGCGCAATAGCTTCATCCAATGAATTGGTGTGCAAACTTTGTGTGCCTCCAAAAGCAGCGGCCAAGGCTTCAAAGGCAGTACGAGTTACATTGTTAAAGGGGTCTTGCTCCGTAAGGCTATACCCTGAGGTTTGGCAATGGGTTCTTAAAATTGTTGATTTTGAACTTTTTGGATTAAACTCACGCACCAATTCTGCCCATAGTAAACGGCCTGCCCGCATTTTGGCTATTTCCATAAACACATTCATTCCTATGGCCCAAAAAAAGCTCAAGCGAGGTGCAAAGGAGTCAATATCTAAGCCGGCCGCCAAGCCTGTACGGATGTATTCCACCCCGTCGGCAAGGGTATAGGCCAATTCAATATCTGCTGTGGCGCCAGCTTCATGCATGTGGTAGCCCGATATAGATATGGAGTTGAATTTGGGCATGTGCTTGCTCGTATAAGCAAAAATATCTCCTATGATGCGCATACTTGCCTCTGGCGGATAGATATAGGTATTGCGAACCATAAATTCCTTCAAAATATCATTTTGTATGGTTCCTGAAAGTTGGTCAGGATTTACGCCTTGCTCCTCGGCTGCTACTATAAAAAAAGCTAAAACGGGAATTACAGCGCCATTCATGGTCATAGATACCGACATTTCATCTAAAGGAATACCACTGAATAATATT
The DNA here is from genome assembly GCA_964481795.1 of uncultured Cryomorphaceae bacterium. GTDB lineage: Bacteria > Bacteroidota > Bacteroidia > Flavobacteriales > Schleiferiaceae > CAYZUZ01. The sequence goes on along the minus strand of CAYZUZ010000190.1, from coordinate 2,238 downwards.
TTCATATCCTCCACACTGTCTATGGCTACTCCAGCCTTGCCTACATCGCCTTTTACCCGGTCATGGTCTGAATCATAACCCCTGTGTGTGGCCAGATCAAAAGCAACGGACAATCCCTTCTGACCGGCTGCTAAATTTCTACGATAGAATGCATTACTTTGCTCTGCGGTTGAAAATCCAGCGTACTGTCTTATCGTCCAAGGCCTTTGTACATACATACTTGCATAGGGTCCGCGCAAATAAGGTTCTTGGCCTGCCCCAAAACCCAAATGATTCAAGGATAAATACTTATCTCTAATCAAGGTATCTGAAACCTCAATGTCTTCAGGAAAAATATAAGCATCGGATTCTGATTGTATTGAAGTATTTTCTTTTAAAAAATCTTCAAGAGTAAATTCTTTTTTCACAGAAATTATATTTTATCTATCAATAAATCTTGTAATACATAAGTAGACAAACCTACTGTTTGACCTAAATCTACATCGGAAGCAAAAGCTTGAGCATCATTGGGCTTGAACTGGTTAAATCCGATCAACACCTTCTCACCTTTAATGTAAGATTCAAGGGTTTTGTTAAGCTGATTTTCAGCCAATAATTTCAAATTTCCTGAGGAAATTAACTCCGACAAGCCACCCTGTTCTTCTAATTCCATAAACCTATGAGCAATTTGTGAAATAAGATCTTTTGTAAATCTTTCAAAAAAATAACTCCCCTCTGCTACATCTTGAATTTTTGAAACCTTGGCCTCATGCATGGCTATCAATGATTGGTTGCGCGCCATACGCAAGGCAAATTCATCCAATTCCTTAAAACCTTCACTATAAGGATGAGTAAACAAGGCATCTACCCCTCCAAGTGCCAGCGCTAATCCCTCCAAAGAAGTTCGCAACATATTAGAATACAAATCAATAGAGGTTTTATTTAAAAAAGGGGTTTCACCAACCAAGTAAAATGAATTCTGCTCCTGATATTTATGTGCCAACGAAGTAAGCATTTGTCTGTAAGCACGTACTTGACAAATATCAAGGTAGAAATCGCCCGTGGCAGAAAGGCGAACCCAAATAGAACGTTGTGAACATTGAGACCAAAAATCATTGAGTTGACACAAGCCAATAGACAACACATCTAAGGTAGATAAGCCAGAATGAGCCAAACGAAAAAGATCCAAACAAACAGGAAAGGGATTTTCAGGTAGTTCAATCAAATCTTGAGGAGCATAAGCAAAAACTGAAATTTTTACATCAGGATAATTGCTTATTAAATAGGTATGCAATGAAGAAAACACAGGGTCATTATATGAATTTGCCTCCAAAACCAATACAATATAATTCAATCCGATATCTTGAAACAAAACCTCAAAATTGACGCGACCATAGGCTTTTAACCAAAGTAAATTGATACCCTGATTCAAAATCCCCAAAAGTTTTTTATTATCAACCTTCTCATTGCCAATCGTTAATGAAAAAGATTGCGCTATATCCCAATCATGTTGAGCTCTGAAAGAAATAATGCTTGAATCGGCTGTATTTTCCTGATTGTGATAAGGTGAAAGCGAAATTTTATCAAAATAATTCCAAAGAAAATCAGAAGCTTGAAGTCCTTTAGATTCTTTAGAAATAAGACCATTCCAAACATCTAAGCTTTGAGATACAAAACCCGAATGACTACTCATAATAGATTGCTTTGATTGTGTAAAAAGGCTAAAGTAAAACAGAATTTTTATTAGCCTAGCATATAAATTCAAGCATTTTCACTTTATTTACTTTTGTAAAGTAGTTGTTTCAAACATAAGATTTTTAATTATCTTCGCATCAAACAACGATTAACTTATGTAAAAAATGGGAATAAACGAAAGATTAGCTGCTATACAAAAGTATTATCAACTGAATAACAGTGACTTTGCAGAAATACTTCAAATCAGCGGAGCTACACTGAGTCACATTTATAAAGGAAGAAACAATCCTAGCTTACCGATATTTGAAGCGATTGCCAAACACTATCCCGATATTGATATGAATTGGCTGATTACAGGGAATAGACATATGTTAATTAATGAAAATGTTAATGAAACATATGTTAATAATAAAGAAGCGCAATCCAATACAAATGTTAATGAGAAAAAGAATGAGGAAACCACATTAAAAAAAGAGGCCGTCTCTCCTATAGCCTTTCACCAAGAGGCTGACCCAGCCTATACCCTTTCAAATCCTACAAACAAGACAAAAAAAAGTAGTTTAG
>CAYZUZ010000189.1:0-3617 GCA_964481795.1 uncultured Cryomorphaceae bacterium | reverse complement strand
TTTTACTTACTTCATCAGGCTATTCCAATATATCGAGTAGCATAGTGCGCGATGTACTTCGCAATGGAGGCGATTATACGCTGTTTGTGCCCAAGGATGTACGAATTTAACAAAGTATTACAGACTAAATCCTTTCGATTAATAGTTTTATATTAGGGTAACTATCTTTCATTATATTTTTCAAATCTTCTTTTTTAATCCACTTCACATCAGTAATACCTTCCTCAATCTGTGGTTTTGGCTTTTGAATATCAGTGCAGTGCATTGAATACCAGTGTGTCTTTTTCAAAATACGCTCAGCACCTAGCTTATAAGTATGGTAGGTAATAAATACATCAGATTCATGGGTAATGGCTAATCCACCTATACTACACTCCTCCTCCACCTCTCGCAAAGCAGCCTGTATCAAATTTTCATTGGGTTCAACTTTTCCTTTAGGCAAGTCGTACTTACCCAATCGTTTTATGACCAAAAACTCCTCTTTATTATTACTTACCACACCACCTGCTGCAACAATCAATCGGTAATGCTCACTAAATTCTTTCCATGCTTTTTCGGGTTCATCGGTGTATACTAGGTAAATTAGTGGATGGCTTAATTGTTCTAATTGACTAATAATCAAATCCCAAGGGAAATTAATATGATGATCTATTTTCCAATCTACCTGTGGATAATTTATGTGAGAGATTATCAACGTTGACTCTTGAATATTGATTTTGTACATATTTTTGCCGCATGTTATACGACAAAGGTACTGCACAAAAAACGGCAGATTTTTTACTTCAAATCAAAGCTGTCAAACTTCAACCAGAAGAGCCCTTTACTTGGGCCAGTGGTTGGAAATCACCCATCTATTGCGACAATAGGATTACACTTTCCTACCCAGCAATACGAACCTTTTTGCGCGAGCAAATGGTAAAAAGCATCGAAAAAAACTTTGCAAAACCCGAAGCCATAGCAGGTGTGGCTACTGGTGCTATTGCCCTTGGGGCATTGGTTGCCGAGCAAATGGGGCTTCCTTTTGTATACGTACGGCCTGAGGCCAAATCTCATGGCAGAAAAAACCAAATTGAAGGACAGCTCGAATCGTCGAGTAACGTGGTAATCATCGAAGACCTGATAAGCACCGGTGGCAGCAGCCTCAAAGCATACCAAGCATTGAGCGATCACGGCAATAAAATATTGGGTATGCAAGCCATATTTACTTATGGTTTTAAACTGGCTGATGAAAATTTTAAACAAAACGACCTTCAACTCATTACTTTATGCGACTATGCAAGCTTGCTAGAAGTTGCCAATACCAAGGGATACGTTACAGATAAACAAATGGCTACCTTGAGCGAATGGCGATTGCAACCTGAGCAATGGGGTCAGTAGTTTTTGTTTACTTTTTAATTTAAAAAATCTTTATGCTACAAATAGAAAGCAATACCGTTATTGTACAAAAATCAACCGAAGATCTCTATACTTTTCTATCTTCATCTTTTGCCAATTACCAAAAAATAATGCCCGACGATGTAAGCACCTTTGAAGCAGATGATACTTCTTTTGTATTCGGTTTAAACGGCTTACCCGAAATTAGGCTTATCGAAAAGGAAAAAATAGCCCCACAAAAAATTGTGCTTACAGCAGCAAGCTCAAAATTGAACTTTGACCTTGCCTGTGTAATGGAGCCTGCTGGTGAAGGAACTACCCGAGCAAAATTTGAGTTTGAAGGAGATTTTAATGCCATGATGACCATGATGATAAAAAATCCTTTACAAAATTTCATCAATAAATTGGCAGAAAATTTAGCTAAACTCTAAAGTTTTACTTTTTTATTAAAATACCCAAGTAATTTCTTTGTGCGCGTAGCTTATAATTTGCCCCTCAACCAAAAGATCCATAAGCCCTTTTTCATTGGCGCCTAATACCTTGGCTTTGAAGTTATAACCTTCAGAATCGCGAAAGTTCAAAGTTTGGCCATTGCCATATAAATAATGATTGTATACATTGAGTATATGATTAAAATCGCTATTTTGTAAATAATCATAAGTCAGAAGAAGGTTTTCACAAAAAGCTTGCAACACTTCCTCAAGTGGTACATAATGACCAAGTAACTGCAAAAGAGAAACAGCTTGAGGGTGGTACGGAAATTCAGGCTCATTTACGTTGATGCCAAATCCAGCAATAACATACTGTAATTGAGTATTTTGAATAGAAGTTTCCACCAAAATACCTGCGATTTTTCGCTGATTGCATAAAATATCATTAGGCCATTTGAGCTGAGCTTCAGGATAAAACTTTTTGATAGCAAATAATGCACTTAGACATAATGTCATGTTTACAAAGGGTAGATGCTCTATTTTGGCCAATTTCGGTTTCAAATAAATACTAAAAAGTAGGTTTTTGCCAGCCGAAGAAAACCAAGAAGTGCCCATTTGTCCACGGCCTTTGCTTTGGTACAGGCTTTGGAGCATAAGACCTTCGTTTTGTAAATTGTTTTTGAGTAAAAGATTGAGCTCATCATTAGTAGATGAAACAGCATCAACCAGTATTTTATTGAATTTAAGCATTTTTACAAAGATGAAACTTTTTAAGGAATCCTAAGTTATTCCATTTTAATTAATCAACTAATTTTGGTGCTATATTAAATAGACTAGATGATACAAGAAAATATTGAGTTTGTAGAAGCAAGCGTAGAGCTTATAGTAGAAGCCATTCAGGATGTTAAAGGCTTTAACATCAAAACATTAAACCTACGAAAACTAGATAAAGCCATATGTAGTTATTTCATTGTGGCTGAGGGTAATTCCAATACACAGGTAAAAGCTATTTCTGAATCCATAGAGAAAAAACTCCGCGAGGAGCTCAACGACAGGCCTTGGCATGTGGAAGGAACTGATAATTCAGAATGGATATTGATGGATTATGTAGATGTGGTAGTGCATCTATTTCAGCCCGAAACTAGAAAATTTTATGACATAGATGGACTTTGGAGTGATGCAGAGGTTGTAGAAATACCCAATTTATAGAAAAAAACATGGAATCGCAGAAAGAGCAAGAAGAAAAAAACCAACAAGAAGCAGCTAAAAAGCAAATAGACAAGCTTAAGAAGCAGTTTTCACGGAAAAAAGAGGGTTCAGAAAACGACAATAACACGCCTAATGGAAGGCCTAAATTCAATATTTATTGGGTTTATGTGATTTTGTTTGCTCTGTTTTTAGGCATACAAATCATGGGTAGTATGGGCAAGAGCATCAAGACCTCTAGCTTTCGCGACCTTACAGAATTATTGGAGCAAGATGACGTAGAAAAAATCAAAGTCGTAAACCAGAAGAATATTCAAATCTACGTAAAGCAAGAATCGATCAAAGAAAAATCGAGATTCAGTGACTTGCGCGAAAGTGCCGGCTCCAACAAAGCAAACAATATTCCTGGCCCACACTACAGCTTCGAGATGCCTGGAGATGCTTTTCGTGATGAATTGAGAGAATTTTATGCCAATAGGCCCAATCTAAATCGTGATTTAATTTCCATAACCTACGAGGAGCAGCGTGACTATTGGGGCGATATTTTCGCATGGATTTTTCCATTACTGTTGATCATGGCGGTTTGGATCTTCATTATGCGCAGAA
>CAYZUZ010000188.1:0-3627 GCA_964481795.1 uncultured Cryomorphaceae bacterium | reverse complement strand
GGCCAAGAGATTGCGACAATAATCAAGTAGAGCTTGCAAGAAGAGATACCTTGACTAAAGGATTAGAGTCGAGAGACAATATTGCAGAAAAAGTACTAGGATTATTGGATGAAATACAAGAAAGTATTTATAATAAAGCTCTTGCTTTTAGAAATGATATGATTACCGAGGCAAATACTTGGGAAGAGTTTGTTGAAATATTAAAAAGCAAAGGAGGCTTTATCAGTGCGCATTGGGATGGCACCCCCGAAACGGAAGATAAAATTAAGGAGATGACCAAGGCCACAATACGCTGTATCCCCTTGGATAGAAAAGCTGAAACAGGAAGTTGTATACTTACAGGCAAGCCCTCAGCCGGTAGGGTATTATTTGCCATAGCGTATTAAGAACGAAAAACCCTTTAACTTTGAACTATGGAGAAAACCGCAGAAGAATTGGTACAAGATGGTACTTGGGTGCCTTTGATGGAGGAGTTTTACACCATACAAGGTGAAGGCTTTCACACAGGAAAAGCCGCTTATTTTATCCGAGTAGGAGGTTGCGATGTGGGCTGTCATTGGTGCGATGTAAAAGAAAGTTGGAATGCGAAGCTACACCCACCTACTCAAGTTTCTCAAATTGCTGAAAATGCCGCGCAATATTCAAAAAGCGTGGTAGTTACAGGAGGCGAGCCCCTTACTTGGAATATGAATCCGTTAACCCAAGCACTTCAAGACAAAGGCATTGCAATACACCTAGAAACTTCAGGCGCTTATCCCGTATCTGGTACTTGGGATTGGATCTGTTTATCGCCCAAAAAGACCAAAAAACCCCTTAAAGAGTGGTATGCAATTGCACATGAGCTCAAAGTAATTGTTTACAATACAAACGACTTTAAATGGGCTGAGGAGCATGCCGCTCAGGTGTCGCCAGATTGTAAACTTTTTTTGCAACCCGAGTGGAGCAAAGCAAAAGAAATGACTCCATTGATAGTAGATTATGTGATGCAAAATCCACAATGGGCCGTTTCTTTACAAACTCATAAATACCTAGGTATACCTTAAATATCAAATCTTCAACATGCGATACATCCATCCTTTTTTACTTGCTATATTCTTGATTACTAGCTTGAGTACCTGCGCTCAAAACAAAAAGGCACTTAAAAAATATCAAAAAGCAAGAGAACAAGTAGCTACCAAAAATATAGACAAAGCTTTGGCTACTTTGGAGGATATCAATCAAAAGCACCCAGAATTTTCAGAAGCTTGGATTTTAAAAGGCGATTTGAAACGCGCCAACAGAGAATTTGATCAAGCACTATATGCCTATGAGCAAGCCATGAAGAACGGAGCAGGTACTTTTTTGTATCTGAATCTGGCTGATTTATACTTTCTTACCTATCAGTACGACAAAGCACTTAAAGCCGTAGAACCTTATTTGAACAACCCAAGGGCAGGGCAGAGGGGCTTAGAAAAGGCTGCTCAAATCAAAAGAAACAGCCTCTTTTGTATAGAGGCCATTCGAGATACGCTGCCTTTTGAACCCGTGAACCTAGGCTCGGAGGTCAACGATGCACACCATCAATATTTTCCTTCTTTATCTGCCGATGGCGGGCAATTGGTTTTTACCGAACGACCCACCTCAGGCGATAAAATGGATGAAGACTTCTTTCTTACACTGATTGAGGCTGACAGATTTACGCCCAAAGTTCGCTTGGGTGGATTCATCAATACACCTTTAAATGAGGGTGCACAGGCGCTATCAAGCGATGGTGGTTTTATGATTTTCACCGGATGTGAGCGACCAGGAGGTTTTGGGTCTTGCGATCTTTACATCAGTTATAGGGTAGGGCAAAATGAATGGAGCCGACCTGAAAACATGGGTCCGAAAGTCAATACAGGTCAGTGGGAGAGTCAGCCTACGATAGCACCTGATGGCCGCACAGTATATTTTGTGCGTGGAAAAAACGGTCGCGATCAAACGGTAAATATCATGTATACAGAGCTTGATAATAACAAGCAGTGGACTGAGGCACAACCTATTCCGGGCTTGGTAAACACATCAGGGCGCGAAGTGAGTCCGTTTATACACTTTGATAATCAAACCCTTTATTTTACCTCAGATGAGCACCCGGGCTTTGGCGATACCGACTTTTTTATCAGCCGCAAGCAAGCCGATGGCACATGGGGCAAGCCAATTAATTTGGGTTTTCCTATCAATACATCGGGTGAAGAATTCAGTATGGTGATTAGTCCCGACGGAAAAACCGCCTATTTTGCAGCCGACAATCGTGCTGAGGGTTTGGGAGGTTTGGATTTATACAAATTTGATTTGGATGAAAGGATAAGACCCAATCCTGTGGCTTTTGTAAGAGGTAGGGTAGTAGATAAAAACACCAAAAAACCTGTAGCGGGTGCTAAGATTCGATTGAGTGACTTGGAAAGTAATCAGGTAATTTGGGATTACGAAGCCAATAAACAAGGATATTTCTTTTGGGTATTGCCTGTAGATCACGACTATGCCATGTATGTAGAACAAGAAGGTTACTTGTTTGATTCTCAAAATTTTGAGTTAACAGATAAAGATGTTAATCAAACGCGTTTTCTGAACGTAGAGCTCAATGCCATACAACAAGGTACTACCATAGTGCTCAATAATTTATTCTTTGATTACGACTCTGAGAAAGTACAAACACAATCAGAAACGGAACTCAATAAAATTGCAGAATTTTTAAAACTCAACAGTACACTTAAAGTGGAAATAGCCGGACATACCGATAACCAAGGTAGTGATGCATACAACAAAAAACTGAGTCTTGCCCGAGCACAAACTGTAGTGAATAAATTGATTGAAAGAGGAATAGAAAAAAATAGACTCACCTTTGTAGGTTATGGAGCTACACAACCCGTGGCTGATAATGATACCGAGGCAGGCCGACAACTCAATCGTAGAACGGAGCTGCGCGTTAAATAAAAAAATCCGCTTGAAAGGTACACTTTCAAGCGGATCCTATAAATAAAGGAGCAGGGTTTTGGGTTACACCTTATGATTTTAAGATTTTATTCCATACCGTTTCTGCAGGAAGTTTTTTGGTACAGAAGAACCAATCTTTACAATCGAGTTCCTCTTGACTTTCCATCCTGTCTTTAGCCACACCACATGAGCCCGCTGTGGGTACAATTACATCATCACCAGGTTGCCAATCAGCCGGACAAGCTACATCGAAGGCATCGGCAGTTTGCAAAGCCACTACTGCGCGATACAACTCATCAAAATTTCTACCAATAGAAAGTGGGTAGTAAATCATGGCCCTGATAATGCCTTTGGGATCTACAAAAAACACGGCTTTTACCGCTTTGGTATTGCTTTCGCCTGGCTGAATCATACCGTATTTGGATGAAACTTCCGTGGTAATATCCTCAATTAGAGGAAAAGTTACCTCTACATTTTTCATTTCCTTGTACTCAATTTTTTCTTTGATGGTGCGCAACCACGCAATGTGACTGTACAAACCATCTACTGATAAGCCAATGAGTTCTGTATTTACCTTCCTAAATTTTTCTTGCATAGAGGCAAAAGTCATGAACTCAGATGTACATACGGGGGTAAAATCAGCAGGGTGGCTGAACAAGATACTCCATTTGCCTA
>CAYZUZ010000187.1:0-3638 GCA_964481795.1 uncultured Cryomorphaceae bacterium | reverse complement strand
TTTCATTCGGCTTACTACGGTAGAGTCTACTATAAGTGTGCGCACTAGGTCGCCTACATCGGCAGTTTCGCCACCGGTAGAATGTATGGTGATTCCATGAGCAGCCAGTTCATGGATCAATTCTTCGGTTCCGTTAATTATTGCTGAAATTACCTCACCGGGTACCAGATTTTTATTGCGGCCAATGGTACTGCTGAGCATAATGGGGCCGGTAGCACCTACACATAGCAAATCATCTAGATTCATAACCAAGGCATCTTGAGCTATACCTTTCCATACGGATAGGTCGCCTGTTTCGCGCCAGTACATATAGGCAAGCGATGACTTGGTGCCCGCTCCGTCGGCATGCATTACCAAGCAATATTTTTCATCTTGGGTGAGATAATCAGGTACAATTTTGCAGAATGCCTTGGGAAAAAGGCCTTTGTCAATATTTTTTATAGCGTTATGCACATCTGATTTTGAGGCAGATACACCTCTAGCGGCATATTTTTGGGCATCCTTATTCATGGGGTAAAATTAAGAAGCGGGCCCCAGTATTGGAGCCCGCCTAGGGGATTAAATATTTGATTGATCTATTTTATAAATATTACTGAACCAGGAAGTATATCTGCATCTTTTAAATCCGGATTGAGCTCTTTCAATTCTTTTACCTTAACTCCTGTTTTACGTGCAATGGTTGAGAAGTTGTCACCTCTATCAGCGCGATATCTCTTGTCGTCGTACTCAGTATAATCGGCTCCGGGTACAACTTTAAGTTCAAGGCCTTCAAAAGGACGAACTCCACGCAAGCCGTTGTTCAAATCTCTAAGGTCTTTTATAGTGATACCATACTGAGTAGCAATTTGACCAAAGTTTTCACGGCCTTGTACTATGTGGATTTTGGGTTCTTTAGGCGCTTCTACTTTTACCTCACCAGTTTTTTCATCAACTACTTTTACTGCCGTAGGTACATAATCATCGCGAATCACCTTGAAGTCAGTACGACGGTTCATTTGGTTGGCAATTTCTTGATATTCATTGGTTTGCGTTTTTATGAATCGTTCTGTAAGCTGTGTGCCTACTTTAAATTGCTCGCTACCAAAGCCCTTGTAGCCTTCAGTTACAGTAAAGGGCTCGTTCTCTCCTCTACCTACTGCAATCATTCTATCTTCGGGTATTCCTTTTGATATTAAGTACTTAACACAAGTATCAGCACGATTTTGTGATAGAATTTGGTTTGAGCGGTCATCACCACGATAATCCGTGTGCGAACGCAGTTCTATAACTATAGTGGGGTTGCGTTCCAAAATGATTTTTACACTATCAAGCGATTGCATAGCCTCAGGTCTCAAATCCCATTTAGCTAAATCAAAAAAGATATTCGGTAAAATAATAGGTTCTTCAATGGGCTCTAGAGTTTTTGAAATTTTAAAGCCATAAAGAAAATGATTTTCTGTGGGGATAAATTCGAAAGATTCCATGGGAATACCTACTGTGGTAAGTTCAGCAGCATTGGAAAGGAATTTTTTCTTTTCGAAGTTGAGTTGATAGCTTATTCCTTCTTGCAAAACACCCACTTCAAATACGTAAACTCCATTTTTATCGGTATTTACCACGGTTGAGGTACCATCGCTACCATCCAATCTTATTGTAGCTTGTGGTATGGGTTTACCTGATTTTGCGCTTGTAAGAACTCCCTCAATAGTATACACCAATGGAGCTAAATAAACAGTATACAAGTCATCCCCACCATTGCCACCATCGCGGTTAGATGATAAGAAACCTCTTGTAGCTTCGCCTGGTTCAAATACGATAGCAAAATCATCGGCATTGCTGTTGATGGGAACTCCCATATTTTCCAGTTCACCTATGGGCAATCCATCTTCACCTACTTGGATGCGGTAAACATCCAAACCACCTAAGCCTACCCATGTATTAGATGAGAAATACAGGTAGCCATCGTCGTGTGCAAAGGGATATAGTTCATCACCTTTTCCATTCACTTTAGGTCCTAAATTGGTGGGGTCGTTCCATTTTCTTTCTCTTCTATTGTAGGTAGTAAGCCAGATATCTTTACCACCCATGGTTCCTGCCATATCCGAAGCGAAGTATAAAGTTTTTTCATCGGGCGATAAACAAGGGTGGCCCACCGAGCTGGAGGTATCTGGAGCAAGCACTACAATCTCTGGTTCTCCCCAATCCTGTCCTCTTTTTTCTGTTACATAAATAGCACATCCTACGTCTTGACTTTTCTCTTTGATACATCTTGTAAAATACATGGTGCGTTTTCTGCGATCGAAGGTAGGCATACCTTCGTGAAATTTCGTGTTGATCAATTCAGATACAGGTATGGGTTCTGAATAAGAAATATTTTCGTTTAAACTTTTTTGATTGTTCTTACCTTTGGATTTTCCTTTTTTTGTTTTTCTTTCGGCTTCAGCTACAAATATATCCGAAAATTTTCCTCCTTGCCAACCATCTTTTCCTTTACCAAGGGCTGTTTCTCTATTAGAGGTAAAATAAATTTCCTCAGTGCCTTTTCCTGAGTACACAACACCAAATTCATCTTGACGGGTATTCAAATCCTTGATGTTTTCAACCATATATCGCGTACGATTTTTCTTCATGTCAGCTGCTTTCTTAGCTCCTTCTAGCCCCAGCGTTCCTCTCTGATCTTTAGGTTGCAGTCGTATATATTCTTCATACTGAAGTACAGCATCTTCATAATTGGCCATGTAGCGGTACATATCTCCCAAATAAAGGTAAACCAAAGGATTGTCGTACTTCAATTTTATGGCTTTTTCGTATTGATTGGCTGCTTGTTTATAATCCATCATATGTCGATAACACTCTCCTAACAAGAAAGTTATCTCGGTTTTTTCGCTTTTGCTTTTGGTTTTTGAAAAAGCTTTTTTATAAAATTGTGAGGCAAAGTAAAATTCGTTAGATTTAAAAGCATCTTCCGCTTTTTTTCGCTCTTTAGACATTTTTTTGTCTTCCTCTTCTACTGTATTTTCATCGTCTTTTTCTTTCTTTTTTTGGCCGTAAACTACGGGAGCTGATAATGCCATTAATAGGCTAAGGGCGATGATTTTTTTTGTAATCATAAGTTTCGTTAATCTAAATTTCTTTTTGGTGTAGGATAGATTTTTAAAGTGGCTAAGATAAAAAGAATTATTTTTAAATGATGCCTTAGCTGCATTTTCTATCAAAAGAACAAAAATAATTCAATTATTTTTAGTTTCGTACCTGCATAGACGAGGCTCTACCCACCAAGGTTTTACCCCATCGGCTGTTCATTTTATCTAAGGCTTGGTACAGGCGTATTCGCTCCTCGCTATCGTCAAAAAGATGTATTTGATAGTGCCCGTGTACAAGGCCCGACAAACGAACACCTACCAGCCTGATGCGCAACCTGCGCTCATACAATTTGCCAAAAAGCTCCTGTACACGTGGCAGTATGTGGTGGTCGGCTGCGGTGTAGGGTACTTGCATTTGCCGGGTAAATGTATCAAAATTGCTGTAGCGCAGTTTTACAGTAATTACACTGCACAATTTTTGTTGCTTGCGCAGTTTGTAACACAATTTTTCAGTCATGCCTAGCAGCAGTCTTTTCATTTCGAGTACATCCATACTGTCCTTGTCAAAGGTGTGTT
>CAYZUZ010000186.1:0-3650 GCA_964481795.1 uncultured Cryomorphaceae bacterium | reverse complement strand
CCTTCTTTTTTGTCATGCTAGGATTTTTGTGTTTTATGAAACGACAAAATTAGACTCAAAGCTTAGAATCTTACAGATAAAAAAAACCAAGCAAGTGAAACTATTCTTTATTAATTTCGCGCTCCTTTAAAAATTAGGTATATCAAAAAAAAATAAATTTTTGTTTGGAAATCAAATAATTGAAAGTAAATTGTACCTCTTAAAAAATAATGACCAGCACCATGAATATGTCTGACACACTTGTAGCCACTACCGACACTTTAAAGAAGTATTTTGGATTTGATAAATTCAAAGGAAATCAAGAAGCCATTATAAACAGCCTGCTTCAGGGTCATGATACTTTTGTAATAATGCCTACAGGCGGAGGAAAATCACTCTGCTACCAATTGCCAGCTTTGATGAGCGAAGGCACAGCGATTATCGTATCGCCACTGATTGCTTTGATGAAAAATCAGGTGGATGCCATTCGAGGTTTTTCAACAGAAAATGGAGTAGCTCATGTACTTAATTCATCATTGTCAAAAAAAGAAATTTTACAAGTAAAAGAAGACATCGTAAATGGCATAACCAAAATGCTCTACGTAGCTCCTGAGAGTCTTACAAAAGAGGAGAATGTTGAGTTTTTTAACTCCATTACCATCTCTTTTTATGCCATTGATGAGGCGCATTGTATCTCAGAATGGGGTCATGACTTCCGCCCGGAATACAGAAACCTCCGCACCATTATGGCCAGAATAGGAAAAAAACCTATGATAGCCCTCACTGCCACAGCCACACCAAAAGTTCAGAGCGATATCCAGAAAAACTTGGGAATGGAAAATGCTATGGTATATAAATCTTCATTTAATAGGGACAACTTGTATTACGAAGTAAGACCCAAAGTAAATGTAGAACGCGAACTGATAAAGTATATCAAAAAGTTTCCTGGAAAAAGCGGAATTATATATTGCATGAGCCGCAAAAAAGTGGAGGAAATTGCACAAACATTGCAAGTAAACGGAATCAGTGCATTGCCTTATCATGCCGGCTTGGATAGCAATACACGTGCTCGACATCAAGATGCTTTTTTGATGGAAGATGTAGACGTTATTGTAGCTACCATAGCCTTTGGGATGGGAATTGATAAACCGGATGTAAGGTTTGTAATACATCACGATATGCCCAAGAGCTTGGAAAGTTATTACCAAGAAACAGGAAGAGGCGGTAGAGATGGCGGTGAAGGTAATTGTGTTTCCTTTTACAGCTTCAAGGATATGGACAAGCTGGAGAAATTTATGAACAACAAACCCGTATCGGAGCAAGAAATTGGCCGTCAACTTATTACCGAAACAATAGCTTATGCAGAAACTTCGGGCTGTAGAAGAAAATATTTATTACATTATTTTGGTGAAGATTTCGACGATGCCCATTGCAATGGGATGTGTGATAACTGCCGACATCCTAAAGAAAAGTTTGATGCACAGGAAGATGTAAAATTGTTTTTGGAAACGGTAGTCTCCAGCCAAGATCGTTTCAAAGGACCACAACTCATAGCCATTTTGCTGGGCAATCTCAACAATTACTTGCGTACTTATAAAGTAGAAGAGTACCCTCAATACATGGAGGGTGCAGATAAAAGCGAGCATTATTGGAATACTATTCTGAGACAAGCTTTGGTCAATGGGTTTATAAAAAAAGAAATAGAAACTTATGGGGTTATCAGAATATCGGATGAAGGTAGAAAATTTATCGAAAAACCTTTTCCATTTATGATAGCTGAAGACACCAATTTTGATGATGATACTACGGAAGATGAAGATTTGATCGTAGCCGGAAAAAATGGAGGTGCTGCTTTTGATGATACTTTGTTTAAAATGCTCAAAGAGCTTACCCGCACCGAAGCAAAAAAGAAAGGAGTGCCTCCTTATGCTGTATTTCAAGAAAATGCGCTCAACGAAATGGCACTACACTATCCTACCACACTTGATGAATTGAAAAATATTCCTGGAGTAGGTGATGGCAAGGCCAAAAAATTTGGACAACCTTTTGTGGATTTAATAGCTAAATATGTAAAAGACAATGATATAGAGAAGGAAGATGACTTCGTAATGAAATCTGTAGTTAATAAATCGGGCTTAAAGGTATTTATTATTCAATCGTGTGATAAACGAATCACTTTACCAGATATGGCGAGCTCCAAGGGTTTAACTATGGATGAATTGCTCAACGAAATGGAGCGCATAGTGAGCTCAGGTACCAAAATAAACATCAACTACTACATCAATGAAGTGCTGGATGAAGATCAAATAGAGGAAATTTACGATTACTTTATGGATGCAGAATCAGATTCGATGCAGGATGCCTATTCAGAGTTTGGTGGCGATTATTCAGAGGAAGAAATTAGACTTGTTCGCTTGAAATTTATGAGTGAAGTGGCCAACTAGTTCTTAAGTATCATTCACAAAAAAAAGGGAAGCTTTCATCAAGCTTCCCTTTTTTAATTAATGCGTGTTTACAAGGATACACTAGGCATCAATTCGAGCATACTTCGCATTTTTTTCGATAAAATCTCTACGAGGAGGTACATCGTCGCCCATCAACATAGAGAAAGTGCGATCTGCATCGGCAGCATTATCAATATTTACCTTGCGCAAGGTGCGGAAGTCAGGATTCATTGTAGTATCCCAAAGCTGTTCTGCATTCATTTCGCCCAAACCTTTGTATCGCTGAATACCTACACCCGTTTCATTTTCACCACCTAATTCGCGTGCAAATTGATCGCGTTGAGTATCGTTCCAAGCATAAGCTTGTTTGTTGCCTTTTTTTACCAGATATAAAGGTGGAGCAGCAATATAAACATAACCTTGTTCTACAAGCTCTTTCATAAAGCGGAAGAAGAAAGTAAGAATCAAAGTTGAAATATGCGAACCATCAACATCCGCGTCACACATGATTACTATTTTGTGGTAACGCAATTTGGTTAAATTCAATGCTTTGCTGTCTTCTTCGGTGCCAATGCTTACACCTAAAGCCGTATAGATATTTCTGATTTCTTCATTTTCAAAGACCTTGTGTGTCATGGCTTTTTCTACATTCAGAATTTTACCACGCAAAGGCATAATGGCCTGAAACTTACGGTCGCGGCCTTGTTTGGCTGTTCCGCCAGCCGAATCACCCTCTACCAAGAATATTTCGCATTGTGCTGGGTCTGTTTCAGAGCAATCGGATAATTTACCTGGTAATCCTGAACCTGTAAGTACATTTTTGCGCTGCACCATTTCGCGGGCTTTGCGAGCAGCAATACGTGCTTTTGCAGCAAGTATTACCTTTTGTACAATCATTTTGGCCTCGTTGGGGTTTTCCTCTAAGAAATTGCTGAGCATTTCGCCCACCAATTGATCTACAGCACCAGCTACTTCGTTGTTGCCCAATTTGGTTTTGGTTTGTCCTTCAAATTGAGGTTCCATTACCTTAACAGAAATAACAGCCGTAAGTCCCTCGCGGAAGTCATCACCCGCTATTTCAACTTTTTCTCTGGTAGTCATGCCGCTTTCATCGGCATATTTTTTTAGTGTACGAGTAAGCGCTCTTCTAAAACCTGCCAAGTGCGTACCTCCCTCATGGGTATTGATGTTGTTTACATAGGAAAAAAGATTTTCGCTGAAGGTGGT
>CAYZUZ010000185.1:0-3692 GCA_964481795.1 uncultured Cryomorphaceae bacterium | reverse complement strand
GACGCTGGTATGATATTGTGTATAACGAAAAAGCCATTGTTGTATCTGATGTAGAAAAGGCATCTTCACAAGCTCCTGAATTGAAGGAACTGCTCAGTTCTTGTCAGGTAAAATCTATCATTATTGCTGGAATGGTAAGCAACAATCAATTTTTAGGTGTGATAGTTTTTGAATCGGTAAACAAAATTATCGAGTTTGAAGAAGCAGATGTTGAATTGGTGAAAAGCGTAGGAAATAATTTGGCCCATTATTTATATATTAAAAAATATCAGGAAAAAAACCGTCATAACGAAGAGCTACTAAATGCCTTTGCCGAAAATTCAAGTGAAGGTTTTGCCATTGTAAAAGGAGCTGAAATTCTATATACATCGCCCGCATACAGAAAAATTTTGGGCTATCCTGAAAGCAATCCTATCTGGAGCGATTTGCCAAGAATATTGCAGCTCATACATCCAGAAGATAAAAAAAAACCATTACTTTTAAAAACGGCTATAGAGCAGCAAAAAACCTTTGTGCGCTACCAGTTCCGCATCAAGCATTATCTAAAGCACTACATATGGCAGGAGGATATAGTTTCTATTGAATATCATGCCCAAGGACCACCTACTTGCTACATTATATCTAGAGATATAACACAAGAGATAAAGATCAATCAAGAGCTCGAAATCAACAAGCACAAGTACCAATCGCTGATTGATGCAGTTCCGGATTTGCTCATGATCATTACCAAAAATGGTGAATACAAAGAAATATTTTCGAAGCCACACCACAAACTAAGGTATAAAACCCATTATTTACTAGGCAAAACCATAAGCGAAATATATGGTAAAGAGCTGCATGAAGAGTTTTTAGAAGCAGTAAAATCTTTGCAAAGCAGTGAACAAAAAATCATTGTGCGAACCTATAAGTTGCCCGCTACCTCTGTATGGCCTGAGCAGCATTTTGAGGTAAGATTGGTTAAATATTTTGATGATATACTGCTCATAGAGAGAGATATAAGCGAATTTACAAGAACCCAACAAACCCTGGAGCAAGAACGAATCAAGCTCAAAACGATTGTAAATGCACTGCCCAATCTTATCTATATGAAAGATGTACATGGACGTAAAGTATTTGCCAATACAGCTGAAAGAAAATTCCTAAACATATCGGAAGAAGATGTCCTTGGTCAAACGGATTTCGACTTTCTTACCAAAGAGGAAGCTCAAGAATCAAGTAAAGAAGATAGATCGGTACTGAACATGGGGACATCTATCAAAATTAAAGAGGTTTTTGTAAACAGTAAAGCAGGTAATCCTTTTTGGCTACAAATAACCAAATTGCCCCTTCGCGATGAAAACAACAACATCATCGGACTGGTAGGAATAAGTAATAATATCACGGAGCTAAAAAACAAAGAAGATGAATTGCGAAAAGCTGTAGATGTGATGGCCAGTCAGAATAAAAGACTTCAAAACTTCACCTACATCGTTTCGCACAATATTAGGAGCTATGCCAGCAATATTTCAGGATTGTTAGAGCTTTATAAGCTTGAAGAAGATGCTGATGAACGCACCCGCTATATTGATTTACTCAACGCTTCATCCAAGAGTTTGCTCGATACCATCAATAATCTAAATGAAGTAATATCCGTACAAAATGCAGTAAATATTCACAAAGATACGCTTAATTTAAATCAGGTAATTCATGGAATTTTCGATACATTAAAGTTTGATATTAATCAGCATAATGTAATCTTTCACAATAAAATACCCGAACTCACCATGGTGCGTGCACCAGCAGCTTATCTCGAAAGTATTTTACTTAATTTAATAACCAATGCCATCAAATACCGCGACGAAAAAAGAGACCCTGAAATAGAAATTGCACTTCAATCTACAGAGCATTTTTATATTGTAACGGTCAAAGACAATGGATTGGGCATTGATATCAAAAGACATGGGCACAAAATATTTGGCATGTACCAGGTATTTCACAGCAAAAAAGACGCAAGAGGCTTGGGCTTGTTTATCGTAAAAAACCAAATAGAATCTATAGGCGGGAGTATTGCAGTGGAGAGTGTAGTGGGCGTGGGTAGCACCTTTAGGTTGTCTTTTCCTATATTTTGACGATTTGCCTAAAAAGTCGATTAACTGTTGGAAAAAATTAAACGTTTTGAATACCTGTATTTACTTTTTAAAAAAAAGAAAATGAAACCAAAAATTGTAAGCTTAGCGGCAGCACTTTTAATTTTTAGCAGCGCCTGTACATTGCCACAACCCGTAATGGATGCTCAATTTAAAGAGCAAGCCGAGTATATGCAGGTAAGCAACCGCCAAGGCTGGCGCATCAATCAAAAATTAGGGATAGGGCCCTATAAAACCAGCAAAGTGAAACGTGGCTGGACAAGAAGCTACAACATCCCATTTTTTGTAAACTTCAGTGGATCAAGCGAAAAGTTGAGCTTCACACTATACGACGACCCCTACAATCCTCATGAGGCTGAGGTTTTTTGTATAGGTAAATTAACACAACAAGACATCAGTTGGGTCAATAGATATTTTGATATTTTGCTCAAATACAGCCACACCTTTACAGGCACTATTGTACTCAACAATGAAATACATTGGGATTTTATTGTAAACGAACCTATTAATGATTTCATTAGGAGGGAAGTTTCTTTTGGAAGACTTAAATCGGCCGGTAAAATGTACCGCATAGAAGGCATCAACCGAGCTACAAACGGCAAGCGAGAATTTTGGATGGGCGAAATGCTAGGCTATGCCGTTTACGATGGTGAAAGAAAAGTGGCCGTTTTCAGTGTGATTAATAAAGGTGAAGCTTGGCTTGCAAAAGATATTACCGATGAAGAAAAAATCGTAATTGCAGCACTAGGCTCAGCATTGATGTTGCGCACCGATTTACAGGAAAGCCATGATCAAATTAGAAATGGCAGCATGAATTAGGAAATAAACGCCTTTAAAGCAAAAGTTGTATCCATAAGCCCTACTTTTGCTTGCTTTACCAAAAATTTTTAATCCTACCTTCGGTGCATGTTTAGTCTACTTAAGAAAGAAATCAATAGTTTCTTTAGCAGCATTACAGCCTATTTGTTTGTCACTATTTATTTGGTGCTCAATGGCTTATTTCTGTTTGTATTTCCTGGAAATTTCAACATCCTTCAGTCGGGTTATGCAGGCCTTGATAGCATGTTTGCCATTGCGCCTTGGGTTTTTATGTTTTTAATACCAGCCATTACCATGCGCATGTTTAGCGATGAGCTGCGCTTGGGCACACTGGAGCTTTTACTTACGCGTCCTCTTACCGAATGGAGCATATTGCTTGCCAAATACTTAGCGGCATTTATCTTGGTTATTTTCTCTATTCTGCCCACGCTTTTGTACTATTATAGCATAGTGCAACTTGGTGATCCTGTGGGCAATATAGACCATGCAGGCACCTCAGGCTCTTATATTGGTTTGTTGTTTTTAAGTGCAGCCTACATTGCCATCGGTCTTTTGGCCTCATCGTTGAGCGACAATCCTATCGTTTCCTTTTTATTGGCAGTATTTTTCTGCTTTTTTATGTATATAGGTTTTGATCAAATTGCTTCATTAAATGTATTAGGCAGTAGTGGATTGTTGTTGATGCAATTGGGTATCAATGAACATTACTTATCTATGAGCAGAGGTGTAATTGACAGCCGCGATGTG
>CAYZUZ010000184.1:0-3694 GCA_964481795.1 uncultured Cryomorphaceae bacterium | reverse complement strand
TCTCTCACAAAGTATTGTTGTCGTAAGAACTCCTTAAAAAACCTAATTTTTTTGTGGGCAATCTCGGTATGTTTTTGGGCATTAAAAAACATCATTCCGATTACACTTACAAAACTGAGTGTGTCGTTTTTGAGGGGTGTCAGTATAGGGATAACACGTTGCTTACGCTGACCTTCAAATATTACTAAAACCAACACACCAAAAATGCCAAGGTAAAGTGCTGTTCTGAGCGAACGCCTGCTCATTATAAATCTAAAAGGGCTTTGTGCTTCTCCTCTTCCTGTTTTGTAGTATTCGTCCCAGTAGAGGTCTTGCTGTGGGAGGTGAGCAAAGGTATTTTCGATAAACTGATAATTTTTGTCTTCCCAGAGTAGATTATAATTGGTAAAGGCAAGAGGCGTACTGCTGAGATAAAAAAAGCCTTTGCCAAATGCTTGCTGCAGCAAGACAGCCTTACCAAGTTGGTTTTCGGCAAGCACCTTGACCTCTTTGGCATTGTACTGGTTAAAATAATAATTTGCAGTACCTTCCTGATAGGCAAACTTATTAGAAGGAGATTGGGTTAGCTGTTTGAATTGAAGCACTGTTTTTTCTTCCTTTTCGTTAGAAAGCGATTTTGTATTTATTCCCAAAGTATCGGCAATGCTTTCTCTAAATGTATGTGCGGCTATCATTACGATACCCCCTTCGCTCACAAACTCAAGCAAAGTTTCTGCATCAAACTGTTGAAAATCACAGCTTTGGTCAATGAATACATAGTTCATTTCTTTTGCATCTTCTTCTATCAGCACTTCATACAGGCTTTTTCTAATTACTTTTACTGCTTTGCGGGGAAATAAATCCTGTAACATCAAGCACAGTGCTTTTGCGCCATAAGGGCGTGTATCTAGCTCAGAATAGGTGGGTATGCCTTTTTGAGCATCTTCAAGGCGGTCTTCATCAAGCAATACAGAAAGCAATAAAATAAAAATGCCCAATGACATTAAAAATATATTTTGATAATTCATGCCACTGACTAGGTTTTGGGAATCGATAGTAGATAATTTGACACTAATTTAGTTTTTTTTGACTACTTTTGTTTTGATAAATTATTTTGAAAGCACGCATGGTTTCAAAATTAAGACAATGATAGTTTATTTTTTTGAATTTTCAAAGAAAGCCACCTTAGGAATGTTAAATTATGAATTGTCAAATGTTAATTTAACTAAGTATCTGACTATGAGTATTTTACAAATGCCAAAAGGCTGATTTATTTAATCATCATTTTTTATCATCAAACAACTAAACATTTATCTACAAAACAGATTCACTTTTGCGGAGATTTTTAATTTACCCCATACTTTTTTTACTGACTATTTTTACGACCACACTGGCAGGCATGGAGTGGATGAGTGGTAAATTATTGCTTTTTGATGCGGAGGGCTTTCAGCCTTTTACTTGGTTTACGTGGGAAAAATTTTACAGCGGTTTCCATTTTTCCATTCCATTTCTTTTGTTTCTGACTTGCCATGAGTTTGGGCATTACTTTATGGCGCAGTGGCATAGGGTGAAAGTGAGTTTACCTTTTTATATACCGCTTTGGCTAGGCTTTACCTTTACAATAGGCACTATGGGTGCTTTCATTCAAATAAGGCAAGAGTTAAAAACACGCACACAATATTTTGACATAGGCATAGCAGGGCCTTTGGCGGGTTTTGTGGTGGCGGTTTTGGTGCTTTGGTATGGTTTTACACATCTGCCTTCGCCTGAGTATGTGCTAGAAGTAAATCCTCAATACAAGACACTCTACCCCGAAGAATACAAAAAATATGGGCTAGATTATGCCAAGTATGCTTATAACTACCCCGACACAGAAGAAAATAGAGCAAAAGATAGAGTAGGTAAGCCGATGGAAGGCATGGTAGGGGTGGGTAAGAATTTACTTTTTATGGCTTTTGAGCGATGGGCAGTACCTGCCGAAGACAGGCATAAAATACCGCATCACTACGAGTTATTTCATTATCCTTATTTGTTTGCGGGCTATCTTGCCTTGCTTTTTACTGCCCTCAACCTCATTCCGATTGGGCAATTAGACGGAGGGCATATTTTGTATGGATTGGTGGGCGAGCGATGGCATGGGCGTATTGCGCCTGTATTGTTTACGTTTTTTGTATTTTATGCAGGGCTAGGCGCCGTAAGCCCTTACTCCGATTTTTTTGATTTACTACTCTGGATTCCCGTACAGATTTTAATTTACTATGTATTGTTTTCACGTACTGCCAAGCATCAGACAGATGTTCTTTTGCTGGCATTGGCAGTATTTACAGTACAGTTTGTGCTTTCTTTCTTTTTTCCTATGCTCACAGGATACAGCGGTTGGATGGTATTTGCTTTTTTGCTTGGGCGAGTGTTAGGCATTTATCACCCGCCTGCTTTCTATGATGCCCCCCTGAACACACCCCGTAAAGTACTTGGTTGGTTTGCCTTGCTTATTTTTATGCTTTGCTTTAGCCCACAGCCCATTGTCGTTATGTGATGGCTCAAAGCAGTGCAGGTTCTTGCTGACTAAGGCAGTGAAAACTGCCCAAGCCCCAGATAATCGCCCTTGAGTCAATGCCTATTATTTCTCTTTGAGGATAACAATCTTTGAGAATGCCCAAAGCTTGTTCATCTTCTTTACAATGAAAGATAGGCACAATGACAGCATGGTTTGTAATCAAAAAGTTGGCATAAGAAGCTGGCATACGCTCGCCACTAATATAAAAAGGCTGGGGCATGGGCAATTCTATGATGTTGAGGGCTTTGCCATTGAGCAACCGCAGACTCTTTAGTTCGGTTAGATTATCATGTAAAATCTGATAATTTTCATCTTGGGGGTTTTGTTCTACTACAGTCAGTACGGTATCTTCATTGATGAATCGCACGATGTCGTCAATATGCCCATCAGTATCATCGCCTACTATGCCATCACCTAGCCAAAGTATCTGTTCTACTCCATAATAATTTTGGAGGTATTCTTCTATTTGGGCTTGGCTGAGGTGTGGGTTTCGGTTGGGGTTAAGCAAGCAATGCCTTGTGGTGAGCAATGTGCCTGCACCATTGAACTCTACTGAACCACCTTCCATCACTATGGGTATATCAATACAAGGCAGCTTTAGTGTATGGGCTATTTTTTGTGGAATCAGGTTATCAGCCTCAAAAGGTGGATATTTTCCTCCCCAAGCATTGTATTGCCAATTGAGGATAATTTTGGGTTCTTTTGCAGCAGGATTGACAAGAAAAGAAGGACCTGAATCACGCAGCCAAGCGTCATTGCTTTCAATCTGATAAATACCCACGTGTTGCAGGTTGGTGGTAATTGCAGCGAGTTGCTTTGTAAGGTTTTGTGCTGTTGCTTGGTCGTTTACCAGTACATTGACTTTTTGTGTATGGGCGATTGCTTTTATAAATTCAAAATATGCTTTGTGTACTTCTTTGAGTTGTGGTGTTGGCCAAGTTTCTTGGTTGTGCGGAAAACTTAGCCAAATGGCCTCTTGCAATTCCCATTCGGCCGGAAATTGGTAGCCTAGTGTTTTGGGGGTATCATTCATCATAGATAAACATTGGATTGATTATTTAGGCTGCAAAGATAAGGGTAAGGAAAATATAAAAAATAATTTCCGATACTTTTCTTTGTAAAATATTGATAGTCAGCTACTTGGTTTAACTAACAATT
>CAYZUZ010000183.1:0-3695 GCA_964481795.1 uncultured Cryomorphaceae bacterium | reverse complement strand
GTCTTCTATCAAAATACTTAGTTGGTTTTCATCCTCATGCACTTCAAATTTTATTTGTATCATACCCCCTTGTGTGAGTTGGCTAAAGCCATGCACCAAGGCATTTTCTACAAAGGGTTGCACTATCATAGGCGGTAGGCGCAGTTGCAACTCTGCTGAGGGAGTGGTGATTTGGTAATCAAATTTTTCATCAAAACGCATTTTTTCTAAATCGAGATAATCGCTAAGAATTTCAATTTCTCTTTCTAGGCTTATTTCGCTTTTATCGTTTAGCTCCAAAACGGCACGCATCAGTCGGGCAAATTTTCCCAAGTACCTACTCGATTCCATGGGTTGGTTGGTCAGAATAAAATTTTGAATCGAATACAGTGCATTAAAAAAGAAATGCGGATTCATTTTGGATCTAAAGAGCTGTATTTCCAATTGCTGCTTTTCGTTCTCAAGCTTTTCTTGTTCCAATTTTTCAAGCAAGAGTTCTTTTTCTCTTTTGAGTTTGATGTTTTGATTTACACCTACCAAAATCAGGATACTGGCTAATGCCAATATGCCTACAATCAGCAATAAGGTTCGCAATTTGCGGGTTTTTACATTCAGCTGCTCGGTTTCTAGTTTTGCTATTTTTGAATCCGTTTCCAGATTTTGTATCTGAATTTCTTTTTCGCGTAGGTTGTATTTCAGCTCCATGTCATACACGGCTTTTTGTACCTCCGTACCACTCAACGAATCCTTGATCAAGCTAATTTCTTTTTGGGTGTAAAATGCCTTTTTAAAGTCTTTTTTTAGCAAATAGATTTCTTGTAATCCATTCAAAGCTTTGAGTTTCATATCTAAGGCTACTGCAATTTCTTCTGCTTTTTTAAAATAATCAAAAGATTCCTGTACTCTTTTTTTTGAAAAGGAGACTTCTCCTAGCTCTGCATACACGGCCGCTAATGCTCCCAAGTGGTTTTCATTTTGTAAGATTCTTTCAGCGGCTTTTAAATGATAAATAGCTGAATCATAATTTTTTAATGCATGATAGGTACGTCCAAAGCCCAAATGATTGACCCCTTCTGCATGGGCTGTATAAGCGAGGGTATTTAATTTTCTTGCAGCGTTCAAATACTCCAAAGCAGAATTGAAATCTTTATTTAAAAAATTTTGATAGTGTGCCAAATCATAAATACGCTTAAATTGAAATGCGAATAATGTGTCTATATCTTTGTATATGAAGGCTTTGTTTAATAAATGTTCAATTTTTTCAGCATTGCCCAATACTTCATAGGCTTCTATTAAATTGCCTATCCCTGATAATATTCTTAGGGTATCCTTGAGTTCCCACCTTTTTTCTAAAACTTCAGTAAGTAAGGTAATGGCCTCACTTGTTCTTCCTAATTCGATAAGTGTAATACCGATGTTGTTTTTGAGTGAATAATACTTGATGGTATCCTTGTTTTTAAGAGCTATTTGAAATCCTTCTTCATAATGTTTAAGTGCTGTAGGGTACTCTGCTTGAGTATAATAATAATTACCCAATACATTTTTATACAATAAACTATTCTGTGCAAGACTGTCATATTCCAACAGTACTTCTATTGCGAGCTCAGGTTGTGTATATAAATTTTCATTGAGCCACATTGCAATTGAGTCTACAAACTGCTCCTTGTTTTGTCCATTTAAGGGGTGTAAATACGCACAAAACAGACTAAAGAGGTATAAAAATCGCAGCATATTGAGGTGTTAAACAGGCGCTAATGTAACTACTTAGGATAAAATTTTGAGCGCTTACATGTAATTTATTGCGCAAACATCAGATTTTATTGTACTCCTCAGTGGAGGTTTACTAAAAGTATTCTTTTTTCATGTACAAAACTACAGGTCGCTTTTTTCCTAGCTCCTGTTTTTATAAGTTCTTCAAAAGCAGCAGATAAATGCTCGGGTATTTGTATTTCTACTTCATCAAGGTAGCGGTAGGTAGAATCATTCACTGCCACTAGCGATTGTGAGATATTGCCTTCAGAGGCCTGCGGTTTATGGTAGTACCTTCGGCTATCAATGACCAAGTCAAAGGTGCTTGTGTCAGCTTGTTTGATTTCCGATAAAACCTTCACAAGTTTATATTTGAATTGAGTACCGTCGGATAAGCGATGTTTCAGCGGGCGTACTTGTATTTGCAAGGTATAGGCAGTGCCCCAAGCAAAGGAAAAACCTTCAATAAAATCTATTTCCGACTCAGAAGTTTGTAAAACGAGTCTTTTGTAGTGCTCATAGTTTTGAAGTTGAAGATAGGGTTTTATTTCAATGGTTTTGTAATCAGGCGATTGAGTATGAGCGTTGATGGCGCAAAGGAAAATGAAGGCAATAAAGAGGTATTTCAAAGTAGGAGGATGTTGATGTGTAGGTAAATATCTTTAATCAAATCAATCAAGAATCAAACCTATTTTTCGAATTTCAATTTTTTCCTCACCTATTTTATTTTCAATTACCCACACATCATGGTGCTTGAGTAAGCGGGTTTTTGGGGTAGTAACTTACAATAGCTTAGGCTTTTGTCTCCTTTCTACCATCGGCATGTAGGGCAAATCGCCCTAATTTTCTGTCATGCACGTGGTCGTATTTGGGCCAGGGCCAGCCACCAAATTTGGTGCGGTGGTAATCGTCGAAGGCTTGCTGAATTTCTTGTTTGCTGTTCATCACAAAGGGGCCATACTGAATCACAGTTTCATTGATGGGCTTGCCTTGTAGCATCAAAATAGCGCTTTTATGGTTTCCATTTTTAATATACAGATGTTCATCTGAGGCTACTTTTACCATGTGGTAATTGGGTATTTTTCGGCCACCAATTTCTATGTTTGTTCCTTTGTAAAAATAAAGCACTCGGTTCAGTCCGGCTGAGGCTTTGGGAAGTGTCCATTCGGCATCTTCTTCCAGCATAATATTCCATACGGCTACATCATGAGCTGGGTCAGCGGCCCAAGAGTCGGGCGGTGGAGCAGGGGCATGTAGCTTGCCTATTTTACCTGCAATGATTTCAATATCAGTATATTTATCATTAATATCCTTGTACGTATACTTACCCAACATATCGCTCCAGAGCATTTTAAAATGAGGAGGTACCATTTTCGATTTTTTGGGTAAATTGAGCCATACTTGAAAAAGCTCCAGCGGATTTTCTTTGTCTTGGTGTATCAGTGGAAACATTTCAGCGTGTTGAACGCCACTGCCTGCGGTCATCCACTGCACATCGCCATGCCCATATCTGCCTGCAGCGCCCATGGAGTCGGCATGGTCTACAATACCTTCGCGCACTATGGTAATGGTTTCAAAACCACGGTGTGGGTGTCCAGGAAAACCAGGCACTTGCTTGCCATGATACATTCTAAATCCATCTTTTATGATAAAATCATTGCCCATTTCGCGACCCGATAACGAGGCTACCGGACCCATGACTGCATTGCCTTTAGGAAATTTATCTTCGTGATGGGCACAAAAAAGAAAGGGGTCGTAGCATTCCCATTGAAAGCCCATGGGTTTAATTTCTTCAATGATTTTTTTATTTTCTGCCAATGCTGTGTTGCCCTTGCTTGTAAAGGGTAGCGTCAGTAGGGCAGAGATGCCCATGCCCAGTTTGCTCAAAAAGCTTCTTCTATCTTCGCTCATAGGTAAAAAATATATGTAGATACATGTAATTTGAGTCGAAAGTAATTCATAAATGT
>CAYZUZ010000182.1:2924-3699 GCA_964481795.1 uncultured Cryomorphaceae bacterium | reverse complement strand
AGAATGCTGGAGCCATAGCAGCGGCCTATGGATCGGTAAGTGCAGTTACATTTGTGACGGCTGTTACTTACCTCGATATTCAAAATATTCAATTTTCAGGTCATATGGTAGCTGTAATGGCTTTGATGGAAGCTCCTGCTATTGTGGTAGGTGTACTTATGGTTCGCATGTTTGGAAAGCAAGAGGATTCTATACCCAAGCTGCCACTTTAAAAATTGGTAGGACATGCATTCAGCAATGGTTCTGTTTTGATGATTTTGGGTAGTTTGGTTATTGGCCTATTGGCTTCTGATGCACAGGCTGAAGGAATCAAACCATTCACTACAGATATTTTCAAAGGCTTTTTGGCAATCTTTTTATTGGATATGGGTATTTCAAGTGGTCGCAAACTGAAAGATTTTTTCAATAATGGCAGTTTTGCTTTTGTATTTGCTATCGTAATACCTTTTGTAAATGGGATGATAGTGGCTTACATCAGTCAATGGATCAGTCCTGAAATAGGCGATAGATTTATGTTTGCGGTGTTGGCAGCAAGTGCATCTTATATAGCCGTGCCTGCCGCTATGAAAATAGCTATTCCTAATGCCAATCCTGGTTTATATCTACCTATGGCACTGGCTGTTACCTTCCCTTTTAATATTACTTTAGGCATGCCTATGTATTATTGGGTGGTGAGCTTTTAGGTATATAATACCTTTCTGCCACTACAAGCAAAGCTAGAAATGAAAAAACAGGTCCTGCGGTTTTATCTATATCCAAAAAATTATTCAAAAAT
>CAYZUZ010000182.1:355-2914 GCA_964481795.1 uncultured Cryomorphaceae bacterium | reverse complement strand
TCAAAAATCCGTGGGTAAAGTAGGTAACTAGCCCTAAATAGGCAGCCAATACCAAGAGCTTTTTATCGTATTTTAAATCTGAAAAATAGACGTTGCGTCCTGAAATAAGCATTTGTAAAATCAAATACAAAACGGTGAGTAATCCAGGAAGTCCCATTTCGGCAAGTGGTCCAAAGTATTCAGAGTGGGCATTACCCAAATCTGCATTATTGGTGCTGATGATGGTTTTTTCGTTGGGTTTTTGAAAAGGAGCATACTGAAACATGTAAGTACCTGGCCCCCATCCTACTATTGGACGTTCTTTGAACATTCGAAAAGCCGAATTCCAGCGATTGATGCGTTCAAGGTTTGAGGCATCTGAGCTCACATTGGAGATAGATTTCACATGCTCTTTCAAATCATCGGATGATTCTTTTTGATTTTCTTGCAGTTTCATCATGATTGAACTCCAATTGAGGAAAATGCCTAATGCAACAGCAATGCTTAATGTAAATAAAACCGACCATTTTATCTTGGCTTTTAAAATAAGATACACTATGCCTGCGGCTGCTACACTAAGCCAAGCAGCTCTAGTAAATGAAAGAATTAAACCTACTGAAAGTATTATAAATGCAATAAAGCCTGTGGCTTTCCAATTGATTTTTTCTTTGATGCCAAAAGCGAGCACCACCACCGCAGGAAAGTAAAGCGCCAATACCGCTCCATAATTGGTATGTTCTCTGAAAAAAGGTGTCATTACCCATGTACTTGCTTTTTTTGTAAGTCCAAATTCCACATGACGCACCATGGCATATACAATCACGGCTAGAAGTGGAATGATGTACAGCCAGTAAAAAAACTTTACATTTTTGGGATTTTTGAGTAATTGAGAAAAGAAATAAAAAAACACAACGATAAACCATGTTCTGGATATCAAGTACTTGAATGAAACAAAAGGCATTTCGCTGGTGATGCAGGTAATAAGCATCCAAAATAAATGGATGATAAGCGCTATGCTGATGGGATGGGTGACAATTTTTTTATCAAAAGAGCCATCATAGATTAATTTCACAAAAAACAAAAGGAGCAATCCTGCCATAAAGGGTTCATTGGGCAAGCTCATAGCTACTTTTAAATCAGGTACATAAAGCTCTAAAGAAAGCGGAGTGGTAAATAGAATAAACCATAGAACTTTGTCGAGCGCCAAAAATGTGAGGGCCATAAGCGCCAGCCCAAATGGAATTACAATAAGCGTATACTTTTCTTTTGCTACCACTACCGCGATAAACAAAATAAAGAATACCCCTGCACCCAATAGGATTCTATTAAAGGTAGATTGCTCCAATGTAAATAATTATGCGTTGGATTTTTTAATGGTTTCCAGCACAATCAATACAATGAGTGTAAATACGAAAGCTGAAAGAAAACTGATAAGTAAAATCACCGATCGAACAGGGTAAGTTTTTCTTTCGGCAGGATAAGCCGTATTTACTTTAAATATGGAAGGTAAGGTTTCATTTACATCAACCTTGGCTTGGTCGTATTTGGTTTTTAACTTCACCAGTTCGTCTTTCAGAGAGGTAAGCTCATCTCTTATCGATACGTAAGTGCCACCATATTTGGCCAAGGTATCCAATCTGCGCTCTATTTCGCGGGCTTGTCTCGAATTTTCTCCTGCCTTATTGATGGCTATACCTAATTGCTCTGTAAGCACTCCTACTTGTGACTCATAATCGTGTACACCCATAAAGCGAAGTTGTGTAAGCTCATTTTCTTTTTCTTTGATTTCATTGCGCAGGTTGGTATATTCTTGTTCTACGATTTTCAAGCCTTTTTCAGCTCTTTCGCGTTGTATTCGATTCTTCACCTCATCTAGCAAATCAGATATTCTATTCGCTATAAGTGCCGCTGTATCAGGCGATTCATCCAGTACTTTAATTTCTACCGACATAAACTCTGTTCTGCGATAGCTTATATTTTTATCATACGTTTTGGCTAAGGAGGTATTTTTATATTTGTTGTTAGATTTTATTCTATAATGCTTCATCAGGTCAAATTCTTGAACGATGATATTTTTAATTTCATCTGAATTCAATATTTGTAAAAGCTGTTCGGCTTGCTGTTCCTCACCAAATTGAAGTATATCTTGATTGCCCGTTGCAAATTGCTGAGGCAAAAGTGCCTTTGACACCGAGTATGTGTTGGAAGGAAACACTACTACCGTTGATTTATATCGCGGATAAACAAAAGGTGGTGATGAAAAAATAAAGGCTACAATGGAGGTAGCTAAAGAAATAACTATCAAGGGTGTTTTCCATTTCCATGCAAAAAGCACAATATTGGAAGAGTCGAAGGCTTTGCTGCGCTCAGATTTTTTACTCATAGGTGTTCTAAAATTTTTGTCAAACCTAAACCGAATTAATCGATATAGCCAAATACGAACGATAAGTATTTGTGTTTATTCTTTAAAATGCTTCTGAAACCATTAGGTAATACTCCATTCCCTCACGGCCTACGCCTATATCAAAGCGTACATTGAGGCGCTCACCAGGGTTCATTAACAGTCTAAAACCTGTGCCT
>CAYZUZ010000182.1:0-345 GCA_964481795.1 uncultured Cryomorphaceae bacterium | reverse complement strand
TAGAGTATTTAATTGTATTTAACCCCACATCTGAAGTGGCGCTAAATACATCACCTACTGCGGCAAAAGCTACCATTCCTAGTCGCTTATATACAGGAAAACGGTATTCCAATTGAGTGCCTACAAAGTTGTTGTCGCGAAAGCGATTGCGGGCATAACCTCTTATCAATACATCGCCCCCTACGGTTGACATATCCAGAAAAGGAACATCGCCCGTATTGATACGCGCTATGAGTTGGTAAGCCATTATGTGTTTTCTTTTTACCGCGTAGTAATTTTGGTAGGTGAGATTGTAATTGTTAAAATTGAAGGTGCCACCCAATGCTTTTCTGTAGAAGTAAGTAG
>CAYZUZ010000181.1:0-3701 GCA_964481795.1 uncultured Cryomorphaceae bacterium | reverse complement strand
TTTGAAAGCCGTGGTAAAATAGAAGCAAAAGGCAAAGGGGAGATAGAGATGTGGTTTGTATCTGTAAAATTGTGAATTGTCCATTCAACCTTGAACAAAAAAAAAACGCAACTCAAATCCTACGATTCAAGTTGCGATTTTTAATTACAACAATGGGATATTTTACAAGCCGAAAGCCTTTTGAATATCGGCTACACGATCTAGTTTTTCCCAAGTAAACAGTTCTACTTCTACTTCTTTTACTTCAAAACCGCGGCCACTTGGGCGTTTAAAACTTTTGGTCACTATTTGATTTTGACGACCCATATGACCATAGGCAGCCGACTCGGCATACATTGGGCTTCTGAGTTTTAAGTTCTTCTCTATCAAACCCGGACGCAAGTCGAACAGTTCCAATACTTTTTGTGCTATTTGCCCATCGGTCATTCCTACTTTGGAGGTTCCGTAAGTATCTACAAATACACCCATGGGCTCTACCACTCCAATGGCATAACTCACTTGAATAAGGATTTGATCGGCTACACCTGCTGCCACCAAATTTTTTGCAATGTGGCGCGCAGCATAGGCAGCACTGCGGTCAACCTTGCTGGGGTCCTTGCCGCTAAAGGCTCCTCCACCGTGTGCCCCTTTGCCTCCATAGGTATCTACAATAATTTTTCTACCGGTAAGTCCGGTATCGCCATGTGGGCCACCAATAACAAATTTGCCAGTAGGGTTGATGTGGTATTTAATATCGTCACCAAACAATGCTTGAATATGAGCAGGCAATTGTGATTTTACCCTTGGTATCAAAACGTTAATGATGTCTTGGCGGATTTTATCCAACATGGATTTATCTGCTTTTTCCTGATCAAAGCCATTGCTTGCATCGGCCTGCACAAAATCGTCGTGCTGTGTAGATACTACAATAGCATCAATGCGAACGGGCTTATTATCATCTGAATACTCAATAGTAACCTGAGCTTTTGAATCAGGACGGAGGTATTTAATTATATCGTTATCTCTGCGCAGAACTGCTAGTTCCTTTAAAATTTTATGACTGAGATCCAGTGCCAGCGGCATGTAATTTTCAGTTTCGTTGGTAGCGTAGCCAAACATCATTCCTTGGTCGCCCGCGCCTTGTTCTTCGGGTTTTCCACGATCTACGCCTTGGTTTATGTCCTGACTTTGCTCGTGGATAGCAGAGAGCACCCCGCATGAATTGGCCTCAAACATGTACTCGCTTTTGGTATAGCCAATTTTGGTAATTACATCGCGGGCTATTTGCTGCACATCGAGGTATGTTTCGCTTTTCACTTCGCCTGCTAGTACCACTTGACCCGTAGTTACTAGGGTTTCGCAAGCCACTTTTGAATGAGGATCAAAAGCCAAAAAATGATCTACTAGTGCATCTGAAATTTGGTCTGCCACTTTATCGGGGTGGCCTTCTGATACAGATTCAGAGGTAAATAAATAAGACATGTAGGTTAAATTATTTTAAGTTGAAAAATGATTTCCAAGTGAAAAAACTGTGATTGAACCAAGAAAAATTGCCAAAGCAGAAAGTTTTTAGCATTTTTTAGTGTGGTTGCAATCATTACAAATCTTTCCACCGTGGGCAAATGTAGCATAGAATATCAAAAATCAAAGTCAAAAAATTTAGTAAGGCTCAGATTTGCTGCCTAAACTTGCACTATTCAAACGCCCCACCAACATGAGCTACTTTTTTATTGTAACAGAATATCTGCTTTTTGCCATCATAGGATTACAATCTTGGTACTTTTTGATATTTGCCCTTGCTGGTTTATTACCCAAAAAACTAAAAAGCAAACCCGATGCTGATCCAGTTTATTTTGCAGTATTGATACCTGCTTACAAGGAAGATAAAGTGATTATTGACACAGCAAGAGCTGCCTTAAGCATTGATTATCCGCGTGATAAATACAGAACCATCATCCTGGCCGACCAATGCAAGCCCGAAACCATAGCTCAATTAAATGATATAGGTGTGGAAGTGCTGGAAGTGTTTTTTGAAAACTCTACCAAGGCAAAATCTGTAAACAAAGGCTTGGAATTATTGAACGAAAATCCGCCCGAGGCCATCGTTATTTTGGATTCTGACAACCACATGGCAACCGATTTTTTAAGAAAAGCCTCTGCCACGTTCAGAGCGGGCTACCCTATTATACAAGGGCACCGAACGGCCAAAAATAAAAACACCCCTTTTGCCTTGTTAGATGCTGCCAATGAGGAAATTGGAAATCATATTTTCCGAAAAGGACATAGAGTTTTAGGACTATCATCTGCCTTAATTGGCTCGGCAATGGTTTTCGATTTTGAACTGTATAAAAAGTACATGGCCGATATTCTGGATGTAGCCGGTGAAGATAAACTATTGGAGCTTAATTTATTGCGCGATGGCCAAGTGATTGAGTACCTACAGGGTGCTTACGTATACGACGAAAAAGTTTCCAATTCACAAACCTTTGGCAAGCAGCGTACCCGGTGGATAGGCGCCCAATTGTATTTTTTGAAAAACTATTTTTTTGATGGATTGCGATTATTAGTTACCCGAGGCAATATTGATTATTTTGACAAATGTTTTCAGATGGCACTCGTTCCCAAGGTGATGATGATAGCCTTGCTCGGATTTTTGGGGGTGGTTTCGTGGTTTTGGAGCGCCTTATTGCCTTGGTGGCAATTGATGCTTGTGCACTATGCCGCTATGCTGATATCTGTACCCAAAAGCTTGTACAACCGCAATTTGGTAGCGGCTATTTTCAATATTCCCAAAGCCGTGTTTACGCTGATATTCTCTATTTTACGCATCAATAAAAAAACAGCGAGCACTTTTGAAGTTACTGAAAAAGGCCTAGACAAGTAACACGAAGCAAACCCTTAACCTTTTTCAATTATTTAACACATGATTCGTAATGTATCGACTTCTTTGATGACAAATAACTCATGCAATTGATAGCAAAATAAAATTCATTGTCAACAATTATTCTATTTTTAAAGTTATTAGCCATAAAAAATAGACGCACATTCTTTTCATTAAATCAATACAAGAAATCCATTTCTGATGTACAAAATTCTTCTGGGCATACTGCTTAGCACAAGCGTTCATCTCACTTATGCCCAATCAAAATTCACCGTAAGTGGCACTATTAAAGATGCCGATAATGGCGAAACCCTCGTAGGAGTCAACATATTTGACAAGGATAGAAAAATAGGCGTAGTAAGCAACGTATACGGATTTTACTCTTTGAGTTTGCCCGCAGGTGAGGTCAATCTGGTATTTCAATACATTGGTTATCAACAGCAAAGCATAAAATTAGACCTCAAGGCCAATAAAACCTTGAATATATCGCTCAAGCCCGAAAGCACCTTGATGGATGAGGTGGTGGTAAGCACCGAACGAGCCGACAAAAACGTAACGAGTGTAGAGATGAGCACAGCCAAGCTGGATGTAAAAGAAATATCGCGCGTGCCACAACTGCTGGGCGAAACAGACATCATACGCACATTTACCCTGCTGCCCGGAGTAAGCACCGTAGGCGAGGGCGCCAATGGTTTCAATGTGCGAGGTGGCAATGTAGATCAAAACCTTATATTGCTCGACGAATCGCCCGTGTACAACTCAAGCCATTTGTTCGGATTTTTTTCGATTTTTAATGCCGATGCTACCAAAGATGTGAAACTATACAAAGGAGGTATCCCTG
>CAYZUZ010000180.1:0-3703 GCA_964481795.1 uncultured Cryomorphaceae bacterium | reverse complement strand
GCACGGGCACGCGGATTCGAACCACGATCAAAGGTTTTGGAGACCTCTATTCTACCGTTGAACTATGCCCGTAATTAGTCTTTATGCAAATAATCTATTGCAATCAACACCATTGCAACACATCAAATATATAAAAACTTTTTCAAAAACAAAGTACCTGAGCTTTTAAGCTCAAGTACTTTGAATAATATAGAGCTTTCAATCACCCTTTTGCAAGCAAATGGGTGATTATTTGCTTATTTCAAAATTTCAGTTACCTGACCAGCACCTACAGTACGGCCACCTTCGCGAATTGCAAATTTAAGACCTTTTTCCATAGCGATTGGCTGAATCAACTTCACAGTAAGAGAAGTATTATCACCAGGCATAACCATTTCAGTTCCTTCAGGGAGCATACACTCACCTGTTACATCGGTAGTACGGAAGTAAAACTGAGGACGGTATTTGTTAAAGAATGGAGTGTGACGTCCACCTTCTTCCTTGCTTAGTACGTAAACTTCGCCTTTGAAATCGGTGTGCGGGGTAATAGAACCTGGCTTGCAAAGTACCATACCACGACGGATTTGGCTCTTTTCAATACCACGAAGCAATAAACCTGCATTGTCTCCGGCTTCACCTTCGTCAAGTAGTTTCTTAAACATTTCAACACCAGTAACAACTGAAGTCAATTTGTCAGGCATCATACCTACGATTTCAACACCTTCACCCACTTTAATTTTACCACGCTCAATACGA
Source organism: uncultured Cryomorphaceae bacterium (assembly GCA_964481795.1). Taxonomy (GTDB): domain Bacteria; phylum Bacteroidota; class Bacteroidia; order Flavobacteriales; family Schleiferiaceae; genus CAYZUZ01. Next base: position 2,968 of record CAYZUZ010000180.1, on the reverse strand, counting down.
CCTGTAGCAACTGTACCACGACCAGTGATTGAGAAAACGTCTTCAACACTCATTAGGAAAGCCATGTCGATAGGACGGGGAGGCAGGGGAATGTATTCGTCAACAGCGGTCATCAGCTCGTTAACTTTAGCAACCCACTGATCTTCTCCAGCCAATGCGCCAGTAGCAGAACCTTGAATAATTGGAGTATTGTCACCATCAAAGCCATAAGTGCTAAGCAGGTCACGAATTTCCATTTCAACCAACTCAAGCAATTCAGCATCATCTACTAAATCAACTTTGTTCATAAAAACAACCAAACGTGGAACACCTACCTGACGAGCAAGAAGAATGTGTTCTTTAGTTTGAGGCATTGGACCATCAGTTGCAGCTACTACAAGAATAGCTCCATCCATTTGGGCAGCACCGGTGATCATGTTCTTCACATAGTCAGCGTGACCAGGACAGTCAACGTGAGCATAGTGACGATTGGCTGTTTGATATTCAACGTGAGCCGTGTTGATGGTAATACCGCGCTCCTTTTCTTCGGGAGCACCGTCAATTTCATCATACTTTTTAGCTGTAGCAAATCCTTGCGTAGCAAGAATCGTAGTAATAGCTGCAGTTAATGTTGTTTTACCGTGGTCAACGTGGCCAATCGTACCTACGTTAACGTGAGGCTTGTCCCTCTTAAAGGTCTCTTTTGCCATTTTTAATGTTTTTAATAATTGTTTACACTTGTTTTTAAAATCCGAACGCCAGATGAGTGTTGACCATCCGGTTTTCTGAGCCGTTGATGAGAATTGAACTCACGACCTCTTCCTTACCAAGGAAGTGCTCTACCACTGAGCTACAACGGCGTAGTTCAGTTGGCAGTTATTCAGTTCGCAGTTGATAACAATACGCTGTTATCTGCTGCATCTTTACCAACTGCAAACTGCCTTATGTTTGAGCGGAAGACGAGTCTCGAACTCGCAACCTATAGCTTGGAAGGCTATCGCTCTACCAATTGAGCTACTTCCGCTTATAAAGCTTACACAGCCCTTGTGTAAGCCTTAATTTTGTGGGCAGTGGAGGATTCGAACCTCCGAAGTCGAAAGACAGCGGATTTACAGTCCGCCCCATTTGGCCGCTCTGGAAACTGCCCAATTTTTAATGCTGAATGATGATTTATGAATGATGATTTAAACCACAATCACCATTCTGAATTCTTCATTCCGCATTCATCATTCTAAAGAGCCACTTGCCGGAATCGAACCAGCGACCTACTGATTACAAATCAGTTGCTCTACCAGCTGAGCTAAAGTGGCTTTTAATAATTTTCGCCACTTTTATTGGTTTTGTGACGATTAAAAGAACTACCCTTTAAATTTGGGATGGCAAAAGTAAGGCAAAAGACGATTCAGCAAAAAAAAACTATTCAATCTTTTCCGGAAATGTGCATAAAAAAAGCCCCCGAACCTATTCGGGGGCTTTTTTTCGGGTTTTTTAACCCTCCATCTTCTCCTTTCGCCTCTTTATTTGGGTACAAATACTTTCAAAAGCATCATCAAAAGACGTTTCAAATGATTTGCTACTTGATTTTACAAAGATTTCGTTTCTCGGGATTCGGACTTTAATCTCTGCTACCTTGTCTTTAATCTGATGCACAACATTGTCTAATTTCAAAAAGACATCTACTTTAACGATCCGGTCGTGATAGGTACTCAGCTTGTCCACTTTTTTCCGGATATGGTCTGTAAGCTTTTGGTCGGCATCAAACCGCACTGTCTGAATGTTTAGTGTCATAATCCAACACGTTTTTAGTGAATAAATAAAAGAACTGATTAAAAGTAGATTTACTTTACATAGGCCGCTATTTTACAAAAGGAAAGGTAAGGGTATTTTTTTATGAATAAAAAATCATTTGTATGAAAAAAAATAAAAAAAAGATTTTGGTGCAATTACTACCCCTTGGGATGTGCTTGCCCGTGTACTTTTTTCAATTTTTCGATACTATTGTGGGTGTACACCTGAGTTGCTGCGAGGCTGCTATGGCCCAACAATTCTTTTACAGCATTTAAATCGGCTCCGGCATTGGTTAGGTGGGTGGCAAAACTATGGCGGAGTACGTGGGGGCTTTTCTTTTCCTGCGTTGTTATCAGGCTCAGGTACTTTTTTACATGGGCATACACCCAAGGCGCGGTAACGGGCAATCCATCTTCCCTTGTAAGCACGTGGCTGCCCCCACCCTCTTGTGATATTTTCTTCGCGTCCAAGTAGTTTTTTATTTCGGCAAGCAGGCTTACCCTTACCGGCAATATCCTTTCCTTATTGCCTTTGCCCAATACCCGGATGGTATTGTTGTGAAAATCAACCTGACCTACCTTTAGACCAATCAGTTCGCTCCGCCGCAAACCGGTTTCATACAATATTAATATGGCAAGGAAAGCAGTATGCCCCTCCCAATCATCGGGGTATAAACTGCGCTCCAGTAAAGTTTCCATCTGCCCGGCATCTACCCAGGATGGTAGTTTTTTTCCACTTTTTGGCCCGGATAACGTACTTAGGGGCGAAACCTTTACTATGCCCTGCCGCATCAGGTACTTATAAAATGATTTTAAGGTTGATATTTTGCGGTTAATACTTCGTGCAGATATGCCCTGATCTTTGAGGTTGGCAAGCCAGGTACGCACCTGCACCGAATGCACTTCATCAAGTTCAACCACCTGAAAATGGCTGTTTAAAAAAGCTATAAATTGCTCAATATCAGTCTTATAGGCAATAATGGTATGTTGCGAAAATCGCTTTTCAAACTGGAGAAATGAAAAAAATGGTAAAACAGCTTCGATTAATTGCATAAAAAAAGTAGCTATAAAGATAGTCTTTATAGCTACTCGAATATTTTTAAAATCGAAAGGAGAAAATTAAATCTCGATTTTTCCGCTTACTATTTGCTGCTTGTAAACAGCTTTGAGTACTTCGAAACGGCGTTTTACCGATGGTTTGG
>CAYZUZ010000179.1:0-3708 GCA_964481795.1 uncultured Cryomorphaceae bacterium | reverse complement strand
TATGCATTCCACTATTCTACCACCACCGATTTTTCAAGGTATGATAGATTGATTGAAACCCGCAACGGAAATCCACGCTCTGCCATCTGGAATTACGGCCCACAAAAATGGCTTATGAATGTACTGAGCATCACACATAAAGAACAACTTAAGCTTTACGACAAAGCTAGCTTTAGAGTAGCACATCAATATTTTGAAGAAAGTAGAATAGATAGGGGTTTTCAACGCAATCAGCTACGGACACAGATAGAGCAAGTCAATGCTTATTCGGTAAATACAGATTTTCAAAAAAACTATTTCAACCACCGTTTAAATTATGGATTGGAATATGTTTTAAACAACGTAAATTCTAGAGCTACGGCTATAAACATAAACAATAATGAACCCATCAACGTGGCCGATAGATATCCCAATTCGTTGTGGGCTAGCTATGCAGCTTATGCCAATTATCAATATCTATTTGGTGAACAATGGACCATTCAAGCGGGTGTTCGTTACAATGCATTCACCATCAATTCTGATTTTAGTCGTCACTTAGAGTTTTTTCCTCTAGAAGTAAACAGTACTAGCCTTAACAACAGTGCGCCTACAGGAAGCATTGGCTTGGTATATAAACCAAATGCAAGTTGGCGAATTACGAGCTCGGTAGGTATGGGATTTCGATCGCCCAATGTAGACGATATAGGTAAGATTTTTGATCCACCTGGCGGAGGTGTGGTGGTACCCAATACCAACCTGAACGCTGAATACGCTTATAATGCCGAGTTTAACATATCAAAGGTATTCGAGAATCAACTTCGGTTCGATATATCAGGCTATTATACCTATTTGGATAATGCGATGGTAAGAAGGCCTTTTCGATTGAATGGTCAGGATTCTATACTCACCGATGGAGATATGAGCCAGGTGCTCGCCATACAGAATGCTGCTTACGGTACAGTTTACGGGTTTCATGCAGGATTGGAGTGGAATTTTTCTGAAAACTTTTTACTCACGAGTAGATACAATTATCAATTAGGTAATGAAGAAATGGAAAACGGTGAAATTTCTAGATCGCGCCATGCGGCACCAGCTTTTGGTCAAACGCGCCTTACTTATCAAAAGAAAAATCTCTTACTTATGCTTTGGACCATGTACAGTGCTGAGGTGAGCCACGAAAATTTGAATGTAGAAGAAAGAGATAAGCCTGCTATTTATGCTCAAGATGCCCAAGGAAACCCCTACTCACCTGCATGGTACACACTTAATTTTACAGCGCAGTATGTTATGAATCAGAATTTTATATTTACGGCCAGCATAGAAAATATAAGTGATCAACGCTATCGCACATATAGCTCGGGCTTGGTAGCTGCGGGCCGCAACTTTGTTTTTTCATTGAGGGTTAAAATTTAGACAACTTGATAGTTTGGTAGTTCCTAGTTTGATTGTTCCTAGTTGATAGTTTTTTGACTACGAAAGAACACTAAGGGAGGAGTACTGAGTACTGAGTACTGAGTAACGAGAAAAGTTAGTTAGATAGTAGTTGTGAGTTTTTTTGAAAGTTTGAAAGTTTGAAAGTAAAAAGTTAATAAATACAAAGAACTGAAGCGCTTAGCTTTTGACAATTGGGAGATATACAAGTGATTGTGTAAATTCCTCAACAATTAAACGATTCAACGAATTTGGGGAAACAGTTAGCTTTTGCTGATATGCATTAATACTTGAACATTAATCATTAATCATTCACAATTCACAATGGCTTTAAAAAAAAATTCCCCTTGAGTGTTGAAGTTCAAGGGGAATTTTTGGATCAAAAATTCAAAACTATTAATAAACCTTATTCTGAATGATGTTGCCTGGTAAATCCAAGAACCAATCATCATTGCTGTTGCCATCGCTCAAGGCCCAAGGCACTATGTTTGGATAAGCTTCTACGATATCTACTTTTTCCAAAGGATATTGGAATTTGGTTGGTGTGATGATTACCCAAGGCAGGTTATTTTCTGTTACATAATATCTGTTTTGTGCGGGATTGGAGTCATCATCTAATCTACCAAACTGGGTAGGGTCAGCTAAATCAGTAGGTTTGGCATAAGGCATATGAATTTCAAAACCACGCTGACGATTTTTGATTAGAAAAGGATTGGCTTCTGCATTTTCCCAAGAAACAGGCTGCGCAAAGGTGATGGTAATATTTAAGCTATCAGCCGTGCCTGTCGGAAAACCAGCTGTGGTATTGTGTGTGGGTCCGCCTGCTCGATTGATCACGGTTTCGGTGTCATCAAAAAGGATAACTACAGCTTTGCTTTGACCGGCTTCGGTACCGTTAGGATTCAGTGTAATGTAATTATCGGTGATGCTATTACCTGTTACTGAAGAAATTGCACTTGGGTTTATGTTGTCAAAAGACAGAGCAAAACCATTTCTGAATGCAGCACCCACCGCTCTTACGTACATACGAATTTTCATTTCAACCACATTGTTTGAAGCATTTGTAACTTCATTTACGTTAAAATCGATAACCACATCATTGAAGTCGAAATCGCCTTTGGCTGGCCATAAATCTTCAAAAGCCAAAGAACCAAAATCATTAGCACCGCCTGGGAAATAGTTGTTGTAAGCTCTTGATGCATCGTTTGGATAGTCATCATTGGCGTCATCTACCCCATCGCCATCAGAATCAACAATTAAGCCTTGAGGTAAACAACCATTAGCTGGGTCCGCAAAGTAGGTGCCTGGTATTACTAGGTCGTCTACAATCCAACGAGCATTGCCCCCTACTCCTACTAAACTCACTTGTATTTTATATGGATCATTCGAATTGGCTATAGCAGCAGGTATTGGGAAAGAAAGACCTACGGGCGTTATGAACATCGAAGTATATACTACAGAGTCAAATCTTACCAAAGCACCTTCTTTCGAGCTAGAGGCTGAATTGGCGTCATAGGATTTGTAACTTAAAATAATTCTTTTGTCGGTTCCTATACCATTTGTGGAATTGAATCGTACATTAATGGAGATGTTACCACTTCCGGGCTTTATCCATGGGCTTTTGATCCAGCATGCATCCGGGTTAGGATTGGAGGCAGAATTACCTCTCATAGAAAAAGAACCGTTGACTACGTCGTTAGCCGAATTTACATAGCCTACAGCTCCAAAAGCCCAGCATTGTGCTTGTTCTGCACCTCTGTTACCCGACTCAGCATCCAGAATAAGTGATTGCGCATGGAGCCCAAAGCTCAGAGCAAAAGCAGCCAATATTATATTTATTTTTTTCATTTTGTTTAGTGTGTTTTATTGTTAGTCTTCGTTTTCGATAATGGTTTCTACTGGCAAGAATTGAGCTTTCATTCCGTTGATAGCCACATCTTTAACTACAGTACCATAAGATATATTTAAACTATTCACAAAGGCAGGAATGGTTAAATTCACCTTAGCAGACTGATTCATTTGATGCAATCTTTTGTGAATGGTACGTCCGTCTGGCAATTTAACCTCCAAAGTTCCTTTAGCTGATGCAAAAGGAGTTTGAAAAGCTTGAATTTCTAATTCAATGGTTTTTTCTGTAGCCCAATCAAAATTAGGCCCCACTTTCAAATCGTTGAATGACTTTACATCGCCCGGAACGGTAGGGTTTTCTTTCTTGTCTTTTTTGCACGATGCTAAGCTTACTAAGCCTACCACTGCAATCAAAAGGATTCTTTTCATGTTTGTGAATTTGTTAATTAA
>CAYZUZ010000178.1:0-3745 GCA_964481795.1 uncultured Cryomorphaceae bacterium | reverse complement strand
TTGGTGGCTTTGGCTTATGTGGCATTCCAGAAAATGCCATATCTGCTATACAAGCAGCAGGTATTCAAGGTCTTACCTGTATTTCAAACAATGCTGGAGTGGATGATTTTGGCTTGGGTTTGCTTTTGCAAGGCCGTCAAATTAAGAAGATGATCTCTTCTTACGTGGGCGAAAATGCAGAGTTTGAACGACAAATGCTCTCGGGTGAGTTGGAGGTAGAATTGATACCACAAGGAACACTGGCCGAGCGCTGCAGGGCTGCTGGCGCTGGTATTCCGGCTTTTTATACGCCTGCCGGCTACGGTACTGAGGTAGCCGAGGGCAAGGAGGTGAGGATTTTTAACGGCAAACCCCATTTGTTGGAGCACGCTTTTGAGGCCGATTTTGCTTTTGTAAAGGCTTGGAAGGGCGACGCTGCCGGCAATTTAATTTTTAAAGGAACGGCCAGAAACTTTAACCCCATGATGGCTATGGCGGGCAAAATCACAGTAGCCGAGGTAGAAGAGTTGGTGCCCGTGGGCGAATTGGAACCCAATCAAATACACACTCCTGGTATATTTGTACAAAGAATTTTTCAGGGAGTAGCTTATGAAAAACGCATAGAGCAACGTACGGTACGCAAAAGGTGATTAAGGTACTCGTAATCAGCAATTATCATCATTTAGATTCAACTCGGGCTGAAGCAGAAATTTTTATTGCTTTAAGCAAAATGGGGGTTTCTATTGAGGTGATGACCTTTTCCGATTCTCCTTGGATTCCTTATTTTAATGAGCAGGGCATCGCAGTATTTCCACATCACCCGGTCCGCAAGTTTGATAAAGCAAGTATTGCTTTGATAAGGAGCAGATTGGTGGAGGGTGGCTTTGAAATTCTACATCTTTTTAATGGAAAGGCCATGGTTAATGGCATACAAGCAGCTCGAGGTTTACCTGTAAAAATCATTACCTATAGAGGCGCCAAAGGGCCTTATTGGCACGATCCTATGGCTTATTTCACGCATTACCATCCGAGGGTTAGTGCCATTGTATGCTTATCAAATTATGTTAAAAAAAGTATTTTGAAGCAGAGGGTGGTTTCAGAAGAAAAATTACATGTAATTTATAAAACCATAAAGGTCAACTGGTTAAAAAATGTAGAGCCCATTAAATATGACTTTTTGAAGGAAGGGGAGTTGGTGCTTTGTTGTGTGGCCAATGTGCGGCCTGAAAAAGGCGTGGAGTACTTACTAGATGCCGTGGCATTATTGCCCAAAGAGGTAACAGTAAAGCTGGTATTGGTAGGACGTGAAACTGATTCGCCTGCGCTGAAAAAAAGGATTTCGAAGCTAGGCATTGGTGAGCAAGTGCTTGCTGTGGGCTTTTCAAGTAATGCCTTATCGCATATAGCTGCCTGTGACTTGTATGTGCAACCTTCTGTTTATGAAGGGCTTTCTAAAACCATTATGGAGGCTATGGCCTTGAAAAAGCCTGTTATAAGCACCTACTCTGGCGGGCCGGAAGAGCTAATTGAGCATCAAAAAACAGGATGGTTGGTGGCCACAAAAAATCCAAAGGCATTGGCTGAAGCCATGGTTGCGCTGTATCAAAACAATAAGTTGAGGATTGAGCTTGGTCAAGCTGCTTTTGAATTTATTGACAATAAAGATCGCTTTGAGCAAGCGGTGCAAAAAACCCATCAACTCTATCAAAGCCTGCTATCGAAAGTTTAACTATTCAACATCAATCTGTGGGCTATCAAATTTGAAATAAGGATACCTGATTGAATACATATTTCGCACTTCCTCAAGCAGCAAGGCTCTGAATGCATCCATATTGCTTTTTTCGGTAGCGGAGATAAATAAGCAGCAGTTTTCTAACTTGCCCATCCAGGTTTTTTTCCAATGCTCCAAAGGATAGTTTTCGCGAGTCATGGGGCTTAAATCGTCCTCATCCTTGGGGGTGTAGCGAAAGGCATCAATTTTATTGAATACCATAATTACGCGTTTCTCTTCATCCTTGGTGATATCGCGTATGGTTTGGTTTACATTGGCTATTTGCTCTTCAAAATTGGGATGTGAAATATCTACCACATGAAGCAATATATCTGCTTCTTTGAGTTCGTCGAGGGTAGATTTAAACGATTCTACGAGCTGTGTAGGCAGTTTGCGTATGAAACCCACGGTATCAGAAAGTAAGAAAGGAGTGAGATCAATTTGAACTTTTCTTACCGTGGTATCGAGCGTGGCAAATAATTTATTTTCGGCAAATACATCGGCTTTGGCCACGGTATTCATGAGGGTGCTTTTGCCCACATTGGTATAACCTACAAGTGCCACGCGAATCAAATCAACTCTGTTTTTTCGCTGTTGGAGCATCTGCTGGTCTATCTTTTTGAGTTTTTCTTTGAGCAGCGATATTTTCTGTTGAATGATTCTTCGGTCGGTTTCTATCTGAGTTTCACCAGGACCACGCATACCTATACCTCCTTTTTGACGCTCTAAGTGAGTCCACATGCGGGTAAGACGGGGTAGTAAATATTGGTATTGAGCCAATTCTACTTGCGTACGTGCGTGTGAGGTACGCGCTCGGGCTGCAAAAATATCCAGAATCAGATTGGTTCTGTCTAGCACTTTTATTTCGAGTTGATTCTCTAAATTTTTTACCTGCGATGGGGTAAGTTCATCATCAAAAATGACGAGGTCGATGTTGTGTTCCTCTATTTTTTGCTTGATTTCTTCCACCTTGCCTTTTCCCACATAGGTTTTTGGGTGAGGCATTTGCAATTTTTGTAGAATCTTTATTTTAGTGTCTGCTCCTGCGGTATCAGCCAGAAAAGCCAACTCATCAATGTACTCTTTGGTTTGTTCGTCGCTTTGTTCGGGTCTTATTACCCCTACCAATAGGGCATTTTCGCGCCCTTCGGATTTCTTTTTTATTTCAATCATTCAGTTGAATTAGCCCAGCCATGCATTCCAAGGGATTCTGCTTAGAATAAGTGCATAGCCTATGGCATAAAATAATAAGGTTGTTTTGAATTTGAATTTGCTTTCGGTCATGCGTTTTGCTTTGGAGTAGCCTATGGTAATGGCTATGATGCCTATGATATTTACCGAAATATGTTCTACAGCATATAATCTCACAGAAGCATCTTTCATAGCTGCGCCAAAATCGGCCATGGCCGAGGTAGTGATAGGACTTATAAAGTACAATACCAAACCTATAACCAATTGTAAGTGAGCTAAGGCGAGCACTATGAGTGCAGTTCTTTTATCCGTGGCTTTGTATTCTTTTTTTTGAATCAAACCCAAGGTAAATTGAACAAAAAACACTGCGCCAATAGCAAAAAATAGGTAAGGCATATAACTGTGTATGGCCTTGAGTGAGGTGTACATGGTAAAGAATTTTGATGATGATTAAGGAACAAAAATAAGGCTAAACAAGCGAGAAAGTTACGCTAGGCTTTATTTTTCCATGGAGTTGCGCTTTACTATGGCATTCATAGAACGCATTACGTAGTCGATATCTTCTTTTGACATAAAACTGACATCTACTTTGCGAAGCTTGTCTGATTTGCCCGTGGTTTCTACGGTAAAGTGTATGCTTTTTCGCAAAGGAAAAGATTCTACAAGACTTACCGATTTTAAAATTCGCTTGGGAAATTCATAGCGGCTGTAGCCGTAGGTAGAGGTGAGCGACATCAAATCTACAAAAAGGGGTTGCTGACGAATATGTATAATTTCATATTCATCTTCATAATAAAAGTATTT
>CAYZUZ010000177.1:0-3770 GCA_964481795.1 uncultured Cryomorphaceae bacterium | reverse complement strand
CAATTGACAACAACTGAACTAAAAGACAAGCCAAAATGGCTGGGATTTACTACTGAAAACTCATTATATGCTGGAGCTATACAAGGTGCTGCAGGTGAATTAAACTCGTTTATAAGCCACTATCAGAGCCTTTGGCCCGATTTAAAGATAATCTTAACAGGTGGTGATTATTTAATCTTGGATGAATTGATATTATCAAGCATCTTTGCACGCCCTAATTTAGTCCTAATAGGGATGAATTATATTCTAGATTTGAATGTTTAAAATAATAAGATTACTCATAGTTCTGTCATTTATTTTGAATGAAGTGACTGTTCGAGCGCAGGCAACCTCTGTATCTCCGTATTCCAGAAATGCATTAGGAGAGTTTAATCCAGGAATAAACGCAAGGTCGGCTGCTATGGGCGGACTAAGAGTTGCACAATTCAACACATTGTTTTTCAACATAGACAATGCGGCTTCGCTTTCGAGGTTGGAATACACCACCTTTGATTTTGGCGCCAGCCAAAGTATCTATTCTCAACAAGCCAATAGCAGTGATCAGGCCGTGCAGAATTTTAGCACCAATATATCACACATGAAAATTGCCATTCCTTTATACAAAAAAACCAGCATGGCATTTGGCTTCGCTCCTTATTCTTTTGTGGGGTACAGTGTGAGTGATAGCGATGTAGGAGAGGGGCAAAAACCCCAAGTAAACTACTCTTACGCAGGTATTGGTGGTTATAATCAAGCGTTTTTTGCCATTGGTTCTGAAATTTATAAAGGATTGAGTTTAGGTGTAACGGGTAGGTATCTATTTGGCGACAAAGAGCAGATCAATATGGTGATGCCCCAACTGAGCGGACAAAGGCTATATAGAAGAGAAGTCATCAATACCAGGCTTCAAGGTTTAATATTAGATTATGGATTGGGCTATACCTACAAATTTTCAGGAGGTAAAGAACTGATTTTAGGAGCTAAATACCGTCCTTCAACTCCTATCAATTCTATTTACCAACGATCTACTTTTTCATTTGTACCGGCCAATGCAGCTGGCACTACAGGGCAAGCACTTGATACTATAGAAAATATTCGCCATACCGATGCACTCACTACCTTACCCAGCGAGTGGGCAGCAGGCATCACTTTGGGCAAAATGGGTACCGTACACCCCATGCATGTTTGGACAGCAGGATTGGAAGTAAGACGGTATAATGGAAGCGAATACAATTACCAGTATGCAGCTGATCCACTGGTAAATTCTACCTACATAGGCGCTGGTGCATCCTTGCTACCTAAGTATGCATTTACTAAATTTGAACGCAGTACAAACTATTTTTCCCGCATGGAGTATAGAATAGGAGCCTTTCACGAAACAGGCTTTTTACAAATCCAAAACAACAGCATTACCACCTCTGGCATGACTTTTGGCTTTTCACTGCCGTTGCGTATGCGAGGCCTTGCTCCGGGCGAAGCCAAGTTTAATCATTTAAATTTTTCAGTTACAGCAGCACAAAGAGGTACATTGAACAATGATTTAATCAGAGAGCGTTTCGTTCAGTTTAATTTTGGAGTAACATTAAACGATAAATGGTTCATTAAATATAAATATAGATAAATTAAAAAGAAGATGAGAAAGTTAGCGATTTTAGTAAGTTTGGTAAGTATGAGCTTTATAGCCAAAGCCCAAGGAGGATTTGATGCTGCATCAGACGACTGTAAAAACAACTACTCAATTTATTACGAATTGTACAAAGCCAAAAGCTACCTAGATGCTTTTGAAAGTTGGAAATTTGCCTTTGAAAATTGTCCGGAGATGACTAAAAACACTTTTATCTATGGACCTACCATAGTAAAAGCTAAAATTGACGCCACAAAGGATGTAGATAAAAAGGAGTCGTACATACAGATGCTTTACAAAGTGTATGATGACAGAAATAAATATTATCCTGAAAAAGAAGGATATGTGATAGGTCTAAAAGCCATGGATATGCTTAGGTATAGCCCCAATGACAATGCAGAATCTTTCAAGACATTTGAACAAGCCCTACAATTTGAAAGTACAGATCACAGCGCAGCATTCTTCAACAATTACTTTATTGCCGTGATACGCATGTTTAACGACAAATCCATTGAGTTTGGCTTAGATAAAGTGTTTGAAGGATACAACTTGGTGAGTGAGGCACTTGAAAGAAATAACAACATTTTTAATAAAACCATTGGTGAATTAGACGCAAAAGCGGAAACTACTGAACTAAGCGCAAGTGAACTAAAAGAAAAAGAAAAGCTTGAAAGAGAACTTGAACGCTACAATAGTGTGGATGCCAACTTGGAAATACAAATCGGAAAAATAGCAAATTGCGAGCGCCTCGCTAGTTTATATACCGATGAAACCTTTGAAATCAATAAAACCAACATCATATGGTTGCGCAGGGCAGTAAAGCTGCTGCAAAAAGAACGTGAAAACGAAGAAGGTGAAATGGAAAGTTGTATTACCATGCCTATCTACTACAAAATAGCAGATGCTTTGTACAATCTAGAGCCTAGTGCCACAGCAGCTCGATCTATGGGCAAACTAGCTCTTTACAATAAAGATTATGTAAAAGCCGTAGAGTATTTTAACAGCGCAGCCTCACAAGAACCTGATCCTATAAAAAGATCTGATGACTACCGCAGAGCCGCATTGGGCTACCGATTAAAAGGCAACCTTGAAGCAGCAAAATCAAGTGCTTTGAAGGCAATATCCAACAACAAAAACTCAGGCGAAGGTTATATCTTATTGGCTGAAATATATGGATCAGCCGATGGTGTATGTGGCAACAATGTATTTGAGAAAAAAGCCGTATTCTGGGCCGCTATAGATAAATTAAAGTACGCAAAATCTATTGATTCAAGTGTAAGCAACAAAGCCAATAAACTGATAGCGGCTTACTCTAAGCAATTGCCTGACAAAAGCATATCATTCCAGCTCAATTGGAAAGATGGCGACAAGTACACCATAGGCTGCTGGATTAATGAAAGCATAGTGGTTAATTTTAATCCTTAATGCAAGAAACGCAAAACACATTAAAAAAATCCACTACCGCTGCAATGGCGGTAGTGTTTTTTTTTATAACAAGCTGTGAAAACAATCCAAACCAAGTAAGAGCCTTGGTTGAAGTAAACAACGAACCCATAGAGCAGCAAGAAGACCTTGAAATGGTTTATACAGAGTTGGGCTACAAACGCTTTCTGATGAAAGCTCCGAAAGCTTCTAACTTCACCCATTTAGAAAGACCTTATTTGGAATTTGAAAAAGGAATTGATGTGGTTTTTTTTGATTCCGATGGCTTGGAGGAAAGCACTTTAATTGCCGACTATGCCATCCGCTACCCCAACGAATTTATGTGGGAAGCACAAGGCAATGTAGTGCTGGTAAGTAAAGACGATAAACGATTAGAAACAGAAAAACTCTATTGGAATGAAAAAGAAGAAATTATTTATTCAGACGAATTCGTAACCATACATACAGGAAGAGAAATCATCATGGGCGAAGGCTTTGAAGCCGACCAGTATTTCAACAATTACAAAATTTATAAAATAACAGGAGAATTAGATGTCGATGAAGATTAGTAAATTAATGAGAATAGTAGAGTTTGCTTGGTTATTTCTTGTAGCCTTGGGTATATTTGAGCTGATTTCCAGTGCAGCAAAAGGCATTTATACCAATGCCCTATTGTATGGAAGCTTGGCAGTAGTGGCTATGTTTATGTTCTTTTTTAGACGAAAACAACGCCTAAAACAGGAAG
>CAYZUZ010000176.1:0-3780 GCA_964481795.1 uncultured Cryomorphaceae bacterium | reverse complement strand
ATCACTATCGGGCTCTTCGTTGATTTGATTCACAAAATTGTATTACAAGCCTAATTTTTTAGCTATATGCTTGGGCACAGCGCTTTTATGCACCATAAATGAAATGGTTTTATACCTCAAAAATGCCTCTGAGGCATACAAATATCCATTGCGGTTGGCATTGGGTATTTCGCCCCAAGAATTTTTTACCAAATAATACACATTTCCATTTTGATCCTTGGCCATGCCTGTAATGTGCATGCCATGGTCGTCGGTGGTTTCATAATTATCATATGCCCGTTGGCGTACTTCTGGAGTAATTTCCATTTCGGGTTTTGGTCCTTCAAACATGGCAGCGCGCTCATCGGCAGTCATTTCCTCATAAGCTTTTTGTGGTACTATGGCCAGTCCATTTTTTATTGAAAATCCCTTTTCGCTTACATCGGTAGCCCAGCTTAAGGTAAAGTCTTTATCTAAAGCAAAATTGACCACTTCCATCATTTCATCCAAAGGCAGGTTGTAAGCCGTACCCCAATTCCAGTTGTCAGGTACTTCAATAAACATTTCTTGATAAAATGGAGCATGGGTATAGCTGCTAAATTGTATGTAGTCATCAGGATTGATTCCTAAATAATTATCTACAAAAGTGCGGGGCGTGTATTTCTTCCCTTCCCAGAAAAATTCTTTGGGATAAGTGCCTAAATATTGATCCAACACGGCTTCAACAGCTGGTTTCCAGGCGGTGCTCAATCTCTTATTAGGATTTTTAATTACGGCATCCAACATTCCTTTTAGTACAGCCTCCAATTCGTTGTGCTTGTTGATGGTTTCGCCATAGTTAAGTCCTTTATATACCTCATTAGGCACGGCTCCGTATTTCTTTAACACATAAAAAACATCAGGCATGGCTCCACCTTGAGCATAATTCAAATGCCCATTCAATCGAACATAACGCTCGGCCTTATCAATATAAACTTGGCGAACGGTAAACAATTCGGAGATATCTACCTGTTTTTTGCCCATGCGCAGCAGCTCCGATTCTACAAACGAGGTAGAAGAATAGCTCCAGCAGGTGCCTGAGCTGCCTTGATTTTTGACAGGTGTTGCCTTCAAATCTTTTACTAAGGTAAATTGAAAACCCTTTTCGGCATCCGTAGCTCCTTGGTCTTTTACCTTGGCAATCAAGTCATCTTGGGCCTGCATGCCTAAGCCTATACCCAAAAACATCACATAACTTAAAATTTTCTTCATGAAATTTTTTTTAATTAAAAGTAGCCGCAAGGCACTTTTGATAATTTTTAATAAAATTGAATAATATGCCGCTAAAATAGTTTTATTTCGCATCACAAAGCAACCTTTTGCAAGCAAATGGATAAAAACCTTTCTAGTAAACCTATTGGTATATTTGATTCAGGGGTGGGAGGCCTCACTGTATACAAGGCTCTAAGCGAATTGATGCCCCTCGAGCAAGTGCTCTATTTTGGCGATACAGCCCATATGCCTTATGGCGAAAAATCTGCAGAAGCCATCATTGAATATTCCTTGAAAATAAGTGAATTTCTGTACAGCAAAGGTGTTAAAATTCTAATTATAGCTTGTAATTCAGCATCTTCAGTTGCACATCAGGCCTTGCAAAATCATTGGGGGTCTCGATTAAAAATATTCAATGTAATAGACCCTGTGGTAGAGGCATTAGCAGCCCAAAATCCCAAATCGATAGGAATCATTGGCACCAAAGCCACCATAAAAAGTGGCGTGTATGCCCGCAAATTGAGGGCACAATTGCCCGATGCTGAAGTTTTTTCAAAGGCTACTCCCCTGCTCGCTGGCATGATAGAAGAAGGCTTGGCCGAGAGTGTCATCAGCAAGGCATTGATCAAGCATTATTTTGATGATACACCCTTGCCCAAAAGCGAGGCCTTAATTCTAGGATGCACACACTATCCACTCATTCACAATGAGATAGAAGAATATTTGAACCATAAAAGCACCGTGGTAGATAGTCCTGCATGGGTAGCCGCTGAGGTAAAAAAATACTTAAACGCCCATCAATTATCGCAAAAAAACACAGCTACTCATTTGCCACATGAATTTTTCTTATCCGATTATACAGAGGCTTTTGTACAAGTAGCAGAGCAATTTACAGGCAAAAAAATAGCTATTCAAAGCGTAAAACTTTAATCAAAAAGCTTCAAATCAAAGTTTACCTTTGCAGCCAATTCAACATACAAAAACCCCATTTTACAATGAAATTTTTTATTGACACAGCCAATTTAGAACAAATAAAAGAAGCTCAAGCTCTTGGAATTTTGGATGGCGTTACCACCAATCCCTCGCTGATGGCCAAAGAAGGAATCAGTGGCGATGAGCGTGTAAAGCAACATTATATTGATATTTGCAACGCTGTAGAGGGCGATGTGAGTGCTGAAGTAATAGCAACCGACCTGGAGGGCATGATACGCGAAGGCGAAGCACTCGCTGCATTACATCCCAATATAGTGGTAAAAATTCCTATGATAAAAGAAGGAGTAAAAGCCTTGAAATACTTCAGCGAAAAAGGCATAAAAACCAATTGTACCTTAGTATTCAGTGCAGGCCAAGCTTTGCTTGCTGCCAAGGCGGGTGCCACTTATGTATCACCTTTTATTGGTCGATTGGATGATGTTTCTTACGACGGAATGGATTTGATACATCAAATTCGACTTATATACGACAACTATCTTTTTGAAACTCAAATACTAGCGGCTTCTGTGCGCCATACCATGCACATCATACAGTGTGCAGAGGCTGGTGCCGATGTAATGACAGGCCCACTTTCTGCCATGAACGGACTTTTCAACCACCCGCTTACAGATATTGGCTTGCAAAAGTTTTTGGAAGATCACAAAAAAGCGAGCAAAGCTTAATACATAAACAAAAAAGCGCTGAAATTTCAGCGCTTTTTTTATGACTCAATAAACACCAAACCCTCATATGCTTACTTGTTTTTTTTGTTCTTATTTGAAGTGTTTTTAGGTGGTTTATTTTTGCTTTTTAGGCGTTTTTCTGTGTCCTCAATTAAGGAATTAAAATCGGAATTTCTGACTCTCAATTTTACTTCATCCAATATTTGGAGTCCTTTTTTATATTCCTTGTTTATTTCACATATTTCTATATTCTTCAACATCAAAGTAGCCTTATCAGTACCTTTTGTTGTTAAGGCAAAATCAATCATTTTTTGAGCATCTTGATAATCTTCATTCTTAATCAACATCTCAATATAAGGTACATAAACCTCAATTGCATAGATATTGGTGGCCAATGCTCTTTCAAAATAATACTTCGATTCTTCATGTTTTTGCATTTGCTCAGATAGCAATTTTCCATACAGCATCAATGCCGTAGCATTGTGCTCATCATAAGCCAAAGCATAATCCAAAGACTCGATGGTTTCTTCCAAATTAAAAGGATAAGAATCCAATGCCTTGATTACATATTTATCAGCTGTTTTCATTTTTCAAATTTTGTTTTAAAGTCAACCTCGTTTTTTTATAGGTTTTATTTACTGTTTTTTTCTTAAAATCCGAACCTTCAAAGGTGCGTTTAGGATTACCTCTTTCCACCTCCGATTGTAGCTTCCATTGCAATTGCGACAGCTCGAGTAGTTCTTTTTCTTGCTCTTTCAACACCTTGATTTTCAATCGTTCCAATGCCAATTTTTTATTCTGATGCTGCGAACGGTTGTCCATACTCACCACACTCATTCCTGTAGGCTTGTGAGTAGCTCTTATAGCAGAGCTCACCTTATTCACATGTTGCCCA
>CAYZUZ010000175.1:0-3834 GCA_964481795.1 uncultured Cryomorphaceae bacterium | reverse complement strand
AGCAGAACCCGTAGATGACCTAGACAAAGTAGTGGTAGGCAGCTGGGTAATGACGGGCATGACCTACACTGGCGATGCTGATATACCTGGTTTTGGCCCATCAAAAGTGAGAGGTGAAGGCAAAGACATAACAGGTAAAATGACCTTTAATACCGACCCCGACGTAGTATCGTCTGACAACACCTTTAAAGTAACCGTAATAGCCATACTTGCTGGTAATTCTGAGTTTCCTATACCTGACGTAGAGCCTGATTTTGTAAACCTATTTGATGGCGGAAGTTATAAAGTGATCAGCAACAATCTGATTGAATTGCAACAAGATACGCTTAATACCAGCGTAAAAGTAACCAGCTATACCAACACCACCATCAATTTGGAGTTTAATGCCGTATTTGAAGTAGAATTGGATGGAGCTACCTATCCGGCAGATTTGGTTATCAAAGGAAGTTTCAGAAAAGAATAAACTTAAAAAATTGAATTCACTCATCAGATATGTATCGATATTGTTGCTTTTTGTAAGTGTATTATCTTGCAAAAAAGACAAAAACGATTCACCAGCACCCCCACCTCCTTCTCCTACATTCAAAGAAATCATAGGTGGTGAGTGGATGGCCAAAGAGATAAAAATCAATGGATTTGTGCGTGGAGCTGAGCAAATAGAATTACTAGGCGACGGAAAAAATCTCATTGGAAAGGTAAACTTCCAAACTCAAGATAGTGTGATTGAGTCTAATCTATCATTTGAAGTATCTTTTTATCAGCTCGATAGCGAAGGCAACAGAACCGATTTAGGTGACATCCCTTATTTAGATTTCCTTGATGGAGGTGCATTCAGCAATTTGACAGACGAAAGTTTTACGCTAAAATCTTTTGGATTTATTCAAACAGTAGAGGTGCTACGATTTACAGCAAATGAAATAGAAATAAAACTTACAGATTCGCAAGAAGCCGACGATTTTCAAATAAGCTACACTTTTACCTTTAAAAAATAAAGTACCCCTTTACCCTTTAAAATCCCGTTGCCCAAAGCTCGGGATTTTTTTTTGCCAAAGAACTTCTGCGATTTAATAGAATTTTTTATGCTTGCATAACATTTTTTTCTAATTTAGCGTCAAATAAAACCAAAAGAAAATATTCATGAATGCATATATAGTAGCCGCCAAGCGCACAGCAGTAGGCAAAGCTCCAAAAGGTCAATTCCGCTTCACACGTCCCGACGATTTGGCTGCCGAAGTAATAAAATCATTGATGGCGGAGCTTCCCAATCTCGACAAAGAACGCATCAACGATGTAATAGTAGGCAACGCCATGCCCGAGGCAGAGCAAGGCTTAAACGTAGGGCGCTTAATATCACTCATGGGATTAGGCACTGAAAAAGTAGCTGGTATGACCGTAAATAGATATTGTGCCTCAGGATTAGAAACCATTGCCATAGCATCAGCTAAAATTGCAGCCGGCATGGCCGATTGCATCATTGCTGGTGGAGCCGAAAGTATGAGTTATATCCCCATGGGAGGTTGGAAGGTGACACCCAATTACGAATTGGCCAAATCACATGCAGATTACTACAACAATATGGGCCTAACTGCCGAGGCTGTAGCTGAAAAATACAAAGTGAACCGCGAGGATCAAGACGAATTTGCATACAACTCACACAAAAAATCGCTGAACGCTATTAAAAACAATCTATTTACCAATGAGATAGTTCCCATTAAGATTGAAGAAACCTTCCTAAACGAAAAAGAAAAAAAGCAAACCAAAGTATACACCGTGGCTCAAGATGAAGGCCCAAGAGCAGATACCAACATCGAAGCGTTAGGCAAATTGAGGCCTGTATTCTCTACCCAAGGAAGTGTAACAGCCGGCAACTCATCACAAATGTCAGACGGAGCAGCCTTTGCCGTAGTGATGAGCGAAAAAATGGTAAAAGAGCTAGGATTAGAACCCATAGCACGCTTGGTAAGCTACGATGTAGCCGGTGTAGAACCCAGAATCATGGGTATAGGACCGGTAGATGCCATACCCAAAGCCCTCAAACGCGCAGGTTTGAAAAAGGAAGACATCGAATTAATAGAGCTGAACGAAGCATTTGCTGCACAAAGTTTGGCGGTGATACGCGAACTTGACCTCAATCAAGAAATCATCAATGTAAATGGAGGCGCTATTTCTTTAGGACACCCCTTAGGATGCTCCGGTGCCAAACTCAGCGTGCAACTATTTAATGAAGCCAAACGCAGAGGTTCCAAATACGGAATGGTCACTATGTGTGTAGGTACGGGCCAAGGAGCAGCTGGTATTTACGAAATTTATTAAGAAAATACCTTAATACAACCAAAAGCAAAAGCCGACCAAAACCAAGGGTCGGCTCTTGTAGAACAAAGCAATGTAGTTATTTAAAAAACTGCCTTAAATTTTTTTAAATGGACCATTTGACATGCACTTGTTATAATCCAAATAATTCCAGAGATTCCATTTCAAAAAAAACCAGGAAATGATGACTGAAAAAAAATACAATAGCCTCAAGGAGTTTTATCCTTTTTACCTATCAGAGCACGTAAATACTACTTGCAGAACCCTTCATTTTATTGGTACATCCTTGTTAATCATAAGCTTTATCACCTTTTGGTTTACCTTCGATGTTCGATTTTTAATAGCTATTCCCTTATTAGGATATGGATTCGCGTGGGTTGGACATTTCTTTTTTGAAAAGAATAAGCCTGCAACCTTCCAATACCCGGGCTATATCTTAGCATCTGACTTTTTGATGTTTTGGGATTTATTGCGAGGCAAGGAACCTTTTAACCCAAAAAAATAGTTCCAAAATGAGAATAATTCCCTTTTTGGGAGTATAAATTCATTTAAAATTGAAATATAAATATTGATTATTAGTATGTTAGAATATTTGGCACAATTATCAAGACAATAAAATAAAAATTAACCAAGAACTTTTATGAAAAAGATAATCTATTTACTTACCGCTACTGCCTTATTAGCTTTAGGCAGCACATCATGTAGAGAAGACAAAAAAGAAAATCCTACCACACCCAACGGGATAGTTGAAAAATCACTAGATTTAAAAATACCCAGTGGATTTGCCTTCAATACCGACAAAGAAGTAACGTTTAACCTTGCCGTAAACAGCAATTTATTTCAGAATTACAAATTCAGAGTAGAAGTTTATGACCAATTTCCTCATGCAGCCGCTAGTCCAATAGCAGTTAGTTTTTTAGCCAATGGCGAAAGCAATGCTGCCTTAGGTAAAGTAAGAACCTCTGCCAATCAGGTTTATATTGTGACTACCTATCCTACCGGCACAAAAAATATTGAAACACTACCTTTAAACAGCAACACACTCAGCTACACCTTTAGCACAGCAGGCCGTAGCGAGCGCAAAACACAAATCAACCCATCAGGTTGCACAGGTTGTGACCAAACGCTTAATAACCGAAGCAACTACAACGGGAATTTTAATGGTAATACCATCGTATGTATTACAGGAAGCTTCAGTGGGGGTATCAATCTGGATGGAAATTCACAAATAAGAGTTTGCTCAGGATCCAATGTAAACTTTAGTTATTTGAATACCAACGGAAATTCAACTGTAGAAATCAATAGTGGTGCTACAGTGACCATATCTAACTTCGGACAGAATGGTAATAGCTCCACATTCAACAATTTCAGTCAGAATTTAAGTTTCAACAATGGCTTTGGTGCTAATGGATCTATTTATAACCAAGGTGTAATAACCATCAATGGTGAAATGAGTTTGAATAGCAATTCCAACTTAGTGAATTACGGAAGCATTACCACTGCACAATCCATCAACTTCAACAG
>CAYZUZ010000174.1:0-3850 GCA_964481795.1 uncultured Cryomorphaceae bacterium | reverse complement strand
ATTATTTTTTACCTTTTTTGATTCTCGATGGGAGGACTTAACCAAAGAAAATTGGTTAAAGGTAACATACAAAGATTTCAGTGCAGGTTTAATAGTGGCCATGACAGCCATTCCTATGGCAATGGGTTTTGCGATGGCAATGGGTATGCGGCCAGAACATGGCATTGTAGCAGGTGCATTGGCGTGTGTAGTAGGTAGAACTTTTGGTGGATCAAAATATCAGGTTTACGGACCTACTGCTGCTTTTATTCCTGTAATTGCTGCCCTAATTGCAAAATACAGTGACCCTGCAAATGGTGGAACTTTTGAACAAGCTCATGGTTTCTTGATTTTGGTTTCTATTATCTCGGGAATCGTTCTTATGATAATGGGGATATATGGTGTTGGTAAATACGCCAAACTTGTTCCCAATTCAATTATTGTTGGGTTTACAATTGGTATTGCTGTGGCTATTGCCGTTACTAATTTTGAAGATATTTTAGGGATAGAGAATTTCCAGGAGCATCTTGCGCAAGGTGATGGTATTAAAGGTGGTCTTTTGCATAACTTGAATTTAGCATTTGGCAACTTGGGGGCAATCAACTTATGGTCGGTTTTTATAGGGATACTTACTTTTGTTTTAGCAAAATATTTGCTTAAAATTTCTATCTATATACCAGGGCCAGTAATTGCTATGGGAACGTCTACATTATTAGCAGCTACTTTGTTGTCCGACAAAAATTTAATTTTGGTTCGTGATTTATATGGTTCCATTCCTAACAATTTCTTCATATTAACAATGCCTTTTTTACCTGAAATGAGTGGAGGCTTGATAGTTGACATTATATACTTTGTTATAGCTATCGTATTTGTATCGGGTGTAGAAAGTGTTTTGTGTTCTTCTATGGCAGACAGACTCGCTAATAATAAAGGAACATTATTTAATCCAGACAAAGAATTTTTTGGTCAAGGTTTGGTTCAAATCATTACACCATTGGTACAAGGATTTCCGTGCACAGGTGCATTAGCAAGAACCGCTACAAGCATAAAAGCAGGTGCTACTACACCTTTAGCAGGTTATTTTAAAGCAATTTTGAAACTGTTAATGGCATTTTATTTAGCTCAATATTTGGAGTTAATTCCTATGGCTTGTATAG
Organism: uncultured Cryomorphaceae bacterium; assembly: GCA_964481795.1. Lineage (GTDB taxonomy): Bacteria > Bacteroidota > Bacteroidia > Flavobacteriales > Schleiferiaceae > CAYZUZ01. The sequence goes on along the minus strand of CAYZUZ010000174.1, from coordinate 2,714 downwards.
GTGGAATTTTGGTTTGGGTTGCCAGTAATATGATAAAACCAGCCGAGATTAAAGAAATTAAGTCGTTAGGAAAATTTGAGTTTTCTATGATGATTTATACTGCACTAATGGTTCCAATGACAGACTTTTTAACCGGTGTACTTTCAGCCCTTGTAATTTACTTTGTGGTTAAATATGCTTTCAAAAAAATAAATGCGAAGAAAACCAGCCACTAACAGCTAGAGTTTCGTAGCGTCCGCAGGACATGCTATGAAACTCTTGGCGGGCGGCTAGCCTTGAACTGGACCTTCGGTAGCGGGTTTTAGATATGGGGTTATCGTTAATCGGGGTACTCTGATAGAAGCAGGATGGGTTCCTGCTTTTTTAGTTAATGGTGACCTTGTCTGTAAATTCAAGCCCGATTTGGTGTTTTTGAGACATAAATTCCCTTACCCATAAAATCATCCTTCATGGGAAGTTATGATTTGGCTAATACCCAAGTAAAAAGCAGGGGGGCCTCGCTTGTCGAATACTAATATCGTATGCAAATTTCCTACGCCACAGCACCGACACTTACGCTGCACTTTCGCGGTATTTGTCTTTTCAGGCACTTTCACATGAAGCTTTTCTTGTACCCTGCGTAGTTTACCTCGCTTCCATGTCGAACTCAGAAAACCATAGTGCCTGATCTTGACAAACCGCTTGGGCAGGATATGTAACGAAAACCTGCGGATAAACTCCTCATGGCTGAGTGCCATCTGTTTCTTGATGCCCTGTTGACGATAGTCCTTATAGCTAAAGATCACCTGTCTTTCATCCACTGAACAAATACGGTGGTTGCTGATGGCTATCTTGTGAGTATATCTGCCCAGATACTCCACCACCGCTTTGGGACTCCCAAAGGGGCGTTTGGCGAATACTACCCAAGGCTTCTGCCACAAACTTTCCCTAACCCGCTCGTATTGCTCCCCAGATTGGGTCTTGAGCCTCTCACAGTATTTGGCACGGAAAACCTTCGATAGTGCCTTTACCGGAAACAAAAACTTACCATCGCTGCGAATATTACGCCAATTGCCGCTTTTATCAACCCCGCCACCGGGTACAATACAATGCAAGTGTGGGTGCAAGCTTAGATTCTGCCCCCAGGTGTGAAGTACAGCAATCATGCCCATCCGGACTCCTTTGTTATTGCCAAAGTCTTGTAGGGTGGCCCATGTAGCTTCAAAAAGCATATTGTAAACCAAACGTGGGTCGTGGATCGCTAAACCATTGAGTGAATCGGGCAAAGTAAACACCAAATGAAAATAGGGTACCGGCAGCAATTCCGATTCTCTGGCATCAATCCATGCTTCCCGGTTCTTTCCTTGGCATTTAGGACAGTGGCGGTTCCTGCACGAATTGTAGCTGATGCTGATATTGCCGCACTCATCACAGGCATCAATATGCCCTCCCAAAGCTGCCGTTCGGCACTTCCTGATGGCATTCAGTGTACGCAGTTGCCAGGCATTAAGCCCCAATCCTTCTACCTTATCGCCCAACTTGTTCAGTACATCGGCTACTTCGCAGGTCGGCTGGGCGGCAATCCGCTGGGCGGCAATCCGCTGCATTGGGCAAACAAGGTATCTAAGGGACTGAATACTCGTTGTGTCGGCAACTGCGCAATCTGCAAATACTCAATGGTCGTCTCAATGTTCTCATGCCCCAGTAGCTGCTTTAGGGTCATGATATCCATGCCATCTTCAAGTAAATGCGCGGTCCGCCGCTGCGGTGGCAAACGTATGACGCAAGGTGTGTACATGAACATCCTTCTGGATACCAGCCTGTTTACATGCCTGCTTCACCGCCCATTGCACCCCTTTTTGGCTATAACGCGAATCAAAGTCACCGCCCGCTGGCCCATTGGGTTGGCCATTGAACAACCATTCATTAGGTCGCTCAGCTTGGATATACTTCTTCAAACCACGAATCAAATGGTCGGAAAGCGGAACATACCTGTCTTTTTTGCCTTTGCCCTGTACTACACGAAGCTGCTTGCGGTCAAAGTCCAAATCTTGTAAACGGACACTGCGGGCCTCCAGGCAACGAAGACCACAGCCGTACAAAAGCCCGATGAGTACCTTGTGCTTGAGCAATTGGCAGGCATGGAGAAGGCTCCAAACTTCCTGCTTGCTGAGTACTACCTGCACTTTCTTCTCATGTTTGATCTGTGGCAAACGCAGATAATCGTAGGGCAAACCCTCAGACTTCAATAAAAAACGTAACCCATAAACGGTGTGCTTGAAATAGGTTTGGGAAGGGGTCTTGGACTTCTTTTGAAGGTAGAACAAATAATCGTGTACCTGTTCGGGGTCAAGTTCAGTAGGCAACTTGCCAAAATACAACGATATAGCCGCAACATGGCGCGAATAATTGTTGAAAGTTGCACGGCTTCTGCCTAGCACGGAAATAGACCGCTCAAAGCGGTACAAAAGATCAGCAAATCCGGGAATCTCCCGTTTGGCCTGGTTGATGAACTTAGCTTCCCTTAGCTCATCAGGATTCTTTTTTTTGTTGCCATATCAAATAAATTTTGTTTATTCGATAAAGATAATATTATCCCAGCCATGTAGCTACCGAAGGTTTAGTTCAACAGCCGTTTTGCAAAAGCGGGGGTTTCGTACTTCTATGACAGTGAAGTGCAAAATTCAAGCTTTGTGCATCTAATAAAGTTTAGTGCTGAAAATCCCCGCCTTCGC
>CAYZUZ010000173.1:0-3852 GCA_964481795.1 uncultured Cryomorphaceae bacterium | reverse complement strand
CTGCCATACTCAATCAAAAAGACAATGAACCCATCATTCTCAATGAGTATTATGCATCAGATTTAAACTCTTATCAAAGCGGCATCATCAATTATCCCTTCTTTAAGCTCGATGAAGGCAATTATAACCTATCGCTACGCGTATGGGATACCTATAATAATCCTTCGGTAGCCGTTACAGAATTTGTAGTAGCCGAAAATTCGAGTTTGGCACTCAAATACGTGCTCAATTATCCCAATCCATTTACCACCAATACGGCCTTCCAATTTGAACACAACAGACCCAATCAGCCACTTCAAGTGCAAGTACAGGTATTTACAGTATCGGGTAAATTGGTGAAAACCATCAACTCGTGGGTCAATAGTCCTGGCACAAGGGTTACAGATATTCAATGGAATGGTTTGGATGATTATGGCCAAAAGATTGGAAAAGGGGTTTATATTTACCGCCTCAAAGTAAAGTCGATGCTCGATGATGCTTTGGCCGAGGAATACGAAAAACTCGTTATCCTGCGTTAAAAGATATTTCAAAAAATAAAAGGAATTAGAATTAAGAAATTTAATTTATGAGTATTCAATATTATAAGAATGCAGTTGTAATGATTATGCTACTGTCATCTACAGCATTATTTTCACAATTAAGACCTGATGACGAAGAGAGAAACTGGACTAGAAACGTGGTTACCACCTCCGTTCCCTTTCTTATGATTTCAGCAGATTCGCGTTCAGGCGGTATGGGCGATGCTGGGGTTTCTACTACTGCCGATGTAAATGCCATGCACTGGAATGCCTCCAAATTAGCTTTTTTAGATGATGAAGATAAAATATTATCGCTCAGCTATACCCCTTGGCTCAATAGATTGGTACCCGACATAAACTTGGCTTATTTAACTTTTGGCACCAAAATCAAAGAAAATCAAGCCATTGGAGCTTCATTTAGATACTTTTCTCTGGGCGAAATTAATTTTACCGACGAACAAGGTCAATCAATGGGCCAATATATACCCAATGAGTTTGCCGTTGATTTTGCTTATGCTCTCAAGCTTTCTAAGAATTTTTCGGGAGCTATTACCCTAAGGTACATCAATAGTAACTTAACCGCAGGGGCCAATAATAATACTGGTTTACAAACAAAAGTAGGCCAAGCATTTGCAGCCGATATTTCCGGTTTTTACATGAGTGAGAATTTTTTCCTAGAAAATGGACAAAAAGCCAGAATCTCAGCCGGTTTTAACATCTCTAATTTAGGAAACAAAATATCTTATACCGAAACAGGTCGCTCCGATTTTATCCCTACCAATATGCGCCTAGGAGCTGGTTTTCACTGGGATCTTGATGAGTATAATAGAGTTTCTTTTCATGCAGAATTCAATAAATTATTGGTACCAACGCCTCCAATTAGAAATGATTTAGGAGAAGTTGTTGAAGGTCAGGAAGATAATGTAGATCCTATAGCAGGTATTTTTCAATCGTTTAATGATGCTCCAGGCGGATTCAACGAAGAAATGAGAGAGATTGCAATGAACTATGGTGTTGAATACTGGTACAACAATATGTTTGCTCTGAGAGGAGGTTATCAGTACGAACACGAATCCAAAGGAGGAAGAAAGTACTTCACCATGGGATTGGGCTTCCGATTAAATGCTTTTTATCTTGATATGAGTTATTTAATACCTCAATCGGCAATCGTCAGAAGCCCGATAGAAAACACATTGCGCTTTACCTTAATGTTCAACTTCAACGGGGGGCAAGTTCAATAAGTGAAACGCGTTTTTGAATGTATTTTGAAGAGGTGTACCCAAAAAGGTATGCCTTTTTTTAACCCCATAAATAAGGTATAGAAAAATGAAGAAAGAGAAAATTACCCTAGAATATTATAGCTTTTCAAGTGCCTCACAACTGAGCGCAGAGCAAAACCAATTGCTGCAAAAAGCACTGCAAGCAGCCGAAAATGCACACGCACCCTACTCTAAGTTTAAGGTAGGAGCAGCGCTTGAGCTGGCAGATGGCACCATCATATTGGGCAATAACCAAGAAAATGCCGCTTACCCCAGCGGACTTTGTGCCGAAAGGGTAGCCTTGTTTGCGGCAGGCGCCAATCATCCCTACACAGCAATCATTCGCATTGCAATAGTAGCACCTCTCAATCCACATCCTGAAATCATAACTCCGCCATGTGGCTCTTGCCTACAGGTAATGGCTGAATCGCGATCGCGTCAAAACCAACCTATTGAGCTCATTTTGAGTAGTAAAGGAGAGTCTGGGCTGTTAGCGCCAGATGTAAGCACCTTTCTTCCTTTTTTATTTGATGCCAGTTTTTTAAAACCATAAACCAAGCTTAGTGTTAAATTTACACTTAATGAGGTAAAATTTATTTCATTGAAGCCAACTTAAAAGTTAATTTTGCCCTCTTAATCAGAAAAAAATGCCGAAAAAAGAAATTACCAAAGAGATTTATTTAAAGTGGTACGAGGATATGCTCTTCTGGCGCAAGTTCGAAGACAAATCATCAGCCCTATACATCCAGCAAAAAATAAGAGGATTTCTCCATTTATATAATGGCCAAGAAGCCATACTTGCAGGTTCAGTGCTTGCTATGGAGCCAGGCGATAAAATGATTACAGGCTATCGCAATCACGTACAGCCTATTGCACTGGGAGTAGACCCACGCAAAATAATGGCTGAACTCTGTGGTAAAGTAACAGGCACCAGCAAAGGCAACGGTGGTTCCATGCACATGTTTTCAAAGGAACATCACTTTTATGGTGGTCATGGTATCGTAGGTGGGCAAATACCGCTTGGAGCTGGTTTGGCCTTTGCCGATAAATACCAAGGTAAAAATCATGTAACACTTACCTACATGGGCGATGGGGCAGTGCGTCAAGGTTCATTGCACGAAACTTTCAACCTAGCCATGCTCTGGAATATTCCGGTGGTTTTTATAGTTGAAAATAATGGCTATGCTATGGGAACCTCAGTTGAACGTACAGCCAATCATACCGATATTTATAAGCTAGGTTTGGGTTATGAAATGCCAAGCGAACAAGTAGACGGAATGGATCCTATTAAAGTGTACGATGCAGTATATGAAGCTGTAGAAAGGGCAAGAAATGGTGGTGGTCCTAGCTTTTTGGAAATTAAAACCTACCGATATAAAGGACACTCCATGAGTGATGCCCAACACTACCGCACCAAAGAAGAAGTAGCTGAGTACCAAAAAATAGATCCCATTACTAAGGTTTTGGACATCATCAAGAAGGAAAAATATGCTACCGATGAAGAGATTGAAGCCATAGATCAAAAAGTAAAAGACCTGGTAAACGAATGTGTAGAATACGCTGAGAACTCAGAGTTTCCTAAGCCAGAACAACTTTATGAAGACGTTTATGTGCAATCAGATTATCCATTTATCAATATACAATAATTAAATAATGGCAGAAATTATTACCATGCCTCGCCTAAGCGATACCATGACTGAAGGTACCGTGGCTAAATGGCATAAAAAAATAGGAGATAAAGTAAGCGAAGGAGATCTTTTGGCTGAAATTGAAACAGATAAAGCCACCATGGAGTTTGAAGCTTTTCAAGAAGGGGTGCTTCTACATATCGGTATCGAAGAAGGAGCAGGCGCACCCGTAGATTCTATACTTGCCATATTGGGTAAAGAAGGAGAAGATATTTCTGCAATAATAAAAGGTGAAAAACCAGCTGCAGAGAGTAAAAGCGAAGCTCAAGTAGAAGAAAAATCTGCTAGTATAGAAAAGGTTCAGGAAACACAGCAGCAGTCTCACGAATCCACATCTGACGAAAGTAGATTGAAAATAAGCCCACTTGCTCGTAAATTGGCACAAGA
>CAYZUZ010000172.1:0-3852 GCA_964481795.1 uncultured Cryomorphaceae bacterium | reverse complement strand
ATGGGTTGCCACTAGCATGGCTCTATGGCTCATTATAACTTGCGTTTAAATCAATAGAATGCAATATTTATAGTAAAGCTCATCATTATGAAGTAAAAATCCCTTTCTTTTGTATCTACAAAAATTCATTGACCATCAAAAAATTACTACTGATATGCACACTGTTGAGCTTGGGTTTCTACTCCCAAGCCGATGATTGCCTCCCGGTGGTTGGTCTTGGCAATGTGATTGCTATTTGCCAAGGAAATTCGGTTTTGCTCAATGCTCAAAATCAAGGTGCTGTTTTCCAGTGGTCTACAGGTGCTACTACTCAAACCATTCAGGTAAGCAGCTCAGGAACCTATTGGGTAAGTGTAACCAATGCTTGTGGCACTACGAGCGATACGGTGGAGGTTGAGGTGGTAGCGCCCTTAGCACATATGAGTTCGCAAGTACTTATATGTACGGGTGGTAGTGCTACGCATACGCTGGTTTCAGGCCCTAATTTTACTTACACGTGGCTCAATGGTCCGGGAGGTTCTTCGCAAACGGCTACTTTTACCCAAGCTGGATCCTATTTGGCTCGCATACAAACGGCTTGTGGATTTGTATTTGATACAGTGCATGTAGTTGAAACTACTTACCCACAATTCAGTCTGGGTCCTGATACACAGGTTTGTGCAAATATGGGTTTTTTTCTGCATGTAGGCAATGTGCAAGGCAATGTGATTTGGAATACTGGGCAAACTACCGCGGGAATACCCGTATTAACATCAGGCACTTATACGGCTACCGTAAGCAATCCTTGTGGCACACATACGGCCAGCGTTACGGTTACTTTGCTCCCGTTTGCTGTTTTTACCCTGCCTAAAACAGCTTCTTTTTGCATGGGCAGTTCTCTTACCCTGCAAGCGTTGAGCTCTGTGCCTCCCGGAACGAGTATTTTGTGGAGCACCAATCAAACCACCAATGCCATTACTGTAACGCAGCCAGGCACTTACCATGTTTCAGTAAATGCCTCTTGTGGTCAGTTTCAAGATTCGATTGTAGTGGTAGCGCATCAACCTCTTACTATTGATTTGGGTCCGGATATTGACCTTTGTGATGCTGTAGTCAACTTAAATTCAGGGGCTTCATATGGCACAGGCACAAGTATTATTTGGAGTACGGGCGATACCACCCTTACATCCGGAATACAATTTACAGGAACTTATTGGGTTTCTGTAACCAATGCTTGCGGCACTTTTACCGATACGATCAACGCCCATTTACCCAAATCGCCTGAGCCTATGCTGGGCGATACTCAGGTGCTTTGTTTGCCCGATACGCTTACTTTAACGGCAACCCACAACGATACGAGCACCACTTATTTGTGGAACGACAACAGCACCGATGATGAACTCAAAGTAATACAGCCGGGCCAATATTATGTGCGGATTGCCAACCAATGTGATACCCTTTGGGACAGTGTATGGGTAGTAACAGTGCCTATAATACAACCTTTCCAATTTCCACCCGATACCACCTTGTGCTCCGGAAATACTTTGCTCTTACAATGGCCCGACAGCCTGCCCGATGGAGTACAATTTATTTGGAATGTATGGCCTACCAATACCTCCTCCAGTCATACCGTGACTTCTGCGGGCAATTATGCCCTTACTGTATTCAACGATTGCTATGCCGAAACTGCCGTGATTAACGTAAATTATATTACTACGCCTACCAGTTTTTTAGGGTTTAACTACTACGTGTGCGGCAATGCGCCCATTTGGCCTGTATTGGATGCGGGTAATGCAGGTAGCAGCTATATGTGGAATACAGGTGATACTACACAAACCATTGACCCTCAATTGCCAGGAACTTATTATGTGCATATTCAGAATCCTTGTGGCTCATTGGTAGATACGGTGAAAATCATCATGGAGCAGCCGCTCACCCAAGTCAATTTGATAGCCGCTGACACGATACTTACTTGTACATTTCCCTTGAACATACAAGCCCAAGGGGGTGTAGGTGTGCGCTACCAATGGAGCACAGGCCACATTACACCTATTGGCACAGCCCAAATGCCTGGTCAGGTATGGGTAATGGCCTTCAATAGCTGCGATACTATTTTTGATACCGTGCACGTAAAATTGCTCAATCCACCGGCTTTGGGCTTGGGGAGTATTGTGGCTTTGTGCTCAGGCAATACCCTCATACTCAATGCGCAAAACCCTTACAGCAACTACCAATGGAATACAGGCGATACTACCCCACAGTTGTACGTAGATACTGCGGGTATTTACTGGGTTCATGTAACCAATATGTGTGGAGAAGCTTGGGATACTATAGAGGTTTTTTTAGAATACCCCTTGCAGCTCCAACTTCCTGCCGACACGGCTTTTTGCTTGGGCGATAGTTTGGTCATCAACATGGACAGTGTGGGTTCGCCCTATTACCAATGGAATACAGGACATACAGGATCGCAATTGGTAATAAAAAGCACAGGAATGTATAAGCTGGAAGTAGGGAATACCTGCGGAAAATGGGTGGATAGTCTGTATGTTTTGGTCAAAGGAATACCTGAGTTTGACTTGGGAGGTCCTTATGGTATTTGCCATGTAGAGGGGCAATTTACCGCCACAGGTCCTGCGGGTATGCAATCTTATCTTTGGAGTAATGGCGATACTTCACAAAGCACCACCTTTTACCATGCAGGCAGTAAATGGTTGCGGGTAAATAACGATTGCTTTGATTATACCGATACATTTGTATTGAGAGAGGAATATCCGCTGCACCTCGATCTAGGTGCCGATACCACGCTCTGTATTACCGATTTACTTGTGTTAAATCCAGGAGATTTTGACGTAGATATTTTTTGGAATACGGGCTATATAGGGCCTCAATTGCAAGTGTTTAATACAGGATGGTATGTAGCCCGAGCCGAAAATTCCTGTGGAGTTTTTACCGATTCTATTTATGTGATTTTTCAACGGCCTCTACAAGCACGCAGCAGCGACACATTGATTTGCTTGTTTGATTCTGCTTTTGTTTTTGTGCCACAAGAGCTTGGCATCGTGGTTTGGTTTGATGGCGACACTTCCAATCTCAGGTATTTTGATACTGAAGGCTTTTACCAGTATCAATTGTACAATACCTGTGGGGGCGTATTAGGCCAAGCCCATGTGGAAGTGGCCAATTGTTGGTGCCCTTTTTATATGCCCAATAGTTTTACCCCCAATCAAGATGGAATCAACGATCTTTTTGGACCCGGACATGATTGTCCTTTTGAGAGCTACGTAATGCGAATCTTCAACAGATGGGGGCAAGTTGTTTTTGAAACCCGCGACCCTCGTGAGCATTGGGATGGAAGATACGCAAATGCAGAAGCCCCATCAGGACTTTATCTATACCTGATCGACTATACGTGGAACGCGTATGAAAAAACGTATAGAAAACAAAAACAAGGAGAGGTATATTTGTATAGATAAGAAAATTCTTTCATGTAAAGTGAAGGAAGAAAAGACGGAAAATCGACTTAATTTATATTAAGTACCTTTGCCGATATTTACTCTCATCCAAAATCAACTCATGAAACAAATAGATTATAAATATAAAATTACAGGATTATATGCTTTGTTTGGATTGCTTTGGATAGCCTTGAGCGATTTGATTGTTTTCAATTTTCAAAGTCAGAATTTATTTCTTTGGCAACTGATCAAAGGCTTTGTTTTTGTATTACTTACCACAGCTTTTTTATACTTGTTACTCAAATTTTTTCTACAAGAGCAAGAAAAATTATCAGAAAAAAATCAGCGTGACTTGCAACTGCACCAAGAGGCACAAAAAATAGCTCAAATTGGCAGTTGGAATTTTGATTTGATTGAAAAC
>CAYZUZ010000171.1:0-3865 GCA_964481795.1 uncultured Cryomorphaceae bacterium | reverse complement strand
CCATGCCCTACTACGAAGGCCTTGGCTACATGGCGCGCGGCATGGAAGCCGAATGTTTTGCCGCCTTTAACCGCGCCTTGGAATTTTCTCCCTATTCCATTATCACTCTAAATCAATTGGGTAACTACCACAAGCGCAGAAAAGAATACGACAAAGCAATGGAATTTTATGACCGTGCTTTGGCTATTTCGCCACATTATACCGCAGGATTGCTCAATAAATCAGAAGTATTTGCCCTACAAGGTAGGCATCGAGAAGCCTTAAGACCTTTAAATGAAATATACTTCTATCGTTGGGAAGACCCTGCCCATGCATCAAAAGCTGTGTTTTTGATGGCCACCACGCTGAGAGCCTTGCGCGATGGTGCAGAAACTCCACCTGGTATACAGAATTTTTTTAGCAAAATAAATCCTGAACTGGCAAAGAATGATGCGCTCTTAGCACGCGAGTATAATATGTATCGCAAACAGCGCGCAGAAGAAATAAGGCGAGAAAAACGAGGAATATAAATATTTGAAACACCTTAAAAAATGTAAAATCAGGTTTTTAAGTTACCATATAAACTTCAAAATAAATTAGATTTTTTATTGATAGGTTTATTTTAAAATAAAAATTATATTTATAACCTAAAAACCCTCTGTGAAGGTGCCATCGAAATAGCTATGGAACAAAAGAAATTATTGCATACACCTGCCCTTACACATGCAAAATCGCTCAAAACGCTGGTTGAAAACAGAACTATTTTTTCGCTCAACCATTGCGAATTGAATATTTTTGAAACCTACAAATATGCTGAACAAGTAGCTTTAAGCTTCAATGATTTGGTGGTTACAAGCATGCTTCGCGGCAAAAAAGTGATGCATCTTTTTGACAAACCCGGTTTTGATTACTTACCTGGTGAAACAGTTATTGTGCCCCGAAAAGTAGAAATGAAAATTGATTTTCCTGAGGCCGATTTAAAAAATCCAACCCAATGTATTGCATTGGCAATAGACCACAACATCATCAATAAAACACTGGATTTTTTAAATGAAAGATATCCCAAAGAAGGAAAACAAAACACATGGAAACTGGATTACGAAAACTACTTTTTTTACAACAATGTAGAGCTTGCTAGCACCATTAACAAACTCATAGATGAGTGTACGGGCAGTTCCATTACCAAGGATGTATTGGCTGATTTGGCACTACAAGAATTAATTGTAAGAATCATACAAACGCAATCCGTCAATCAATTGCGCGACCCTATGAATATTTCAAGTGAAAGCCCTATGCTTCCTGTAATTGAATATATTCAAAATCACATTACTGATAATATTACATTAAAAGATTTGAGCGACAAAGCGTGCATGAGTACCTCGTCATTCTTCAGATATTTTAAAAGAGAAACAGGTAGAAGCCCCATTGAATTTATACTTCATGAAAAAATTAGATATGCAAAAAAGCTACTGAGCAACCCGCATATTCAAATCAATGAAGTTTCATTTGCTACAGGCTTTGAAGACAGCAATTATTTTATCCGTCTTTTTAAAAAACATGAAGGCGTAACGCCAAAACAGTATCGACTGATGAATGGCGACCTCTAAATATCGTTGTATTTTACAGGTATCAAAAAATTCAATTCTTCCTCCTGAAAAATTCTGTAGTGTATTTTAAATGTTTTTCCTAAAGGCGATTCAAGCGAAAAACCTCCCGGCCCGAAACCCTCCAGCACATCTAGGGTAAACTCGGCATGTTTCCAATACTGAAACAAATCTTTATCTACCCAGAATTCAAAACCCAAAATCGAGCCTATGCACACATCACCGCTGCGCAAATAAAAACCTCCCTCTTCAAAACATTGTGGTTGAGTGCCTTCGCAACAGCCTCCCGCTTGATAAAACATCAATCGACCATGTTTAGCCGATAGCAACTCAATGAGCTCCAGTGCTTTATCTGTAGCTTTTAATCGCAGTATTTGATTCATTTTAGATAATTGAAGTAATAAAATAAACCCCGAAGAAAACTCCTCAGGGTTTTACTGTTTAATTTAAAAAAATCCCAATTTATTCTTGTTGTAAGAAATCAACATGTTTTTTGTTTGGCGATAATGATCCAACATCATCTTATGGTTTTCGCGCCCTATACCTGATTGCTTGTAGCCGCCAAAAGGAGCTCCAGCCGGATAAGAGTGGTATTGATTTACCCAAACTCTACCCGCTTTGATGGCCCTAGGTACTTGAAAAAGTTCATGAGCATCGCGCGTCCATACACCAGCTCCTAAACCATACATCGTATCATTGGCAATTTCAATAGCCTCCTGAGTATTTTTGAAAGAAGTAACCGACAATACTGGACCAAAGATTTCCTCTTGAAAAATCCTCATCTTATTGTGACCTTTGAAAATAGTAGGTTGGATGTAGTAGCCTCCTTCAAGTTCGCCTCCTAAATGATTTACATTGCCTCCACAAAGCAATTCAGCTCCCTCCTCTTTTCCTAGTCTGATGTATGAAAGTATTTTATCTTTCTGTATTTGAGATGCTTGGGCACCCATCATCACCGTAGGGTCAAGCGGATTACCCACTTTGATGGCAAGTACACGAGCAATTACTTTTTCCATAAAGGCATCAAAAATAGACTCGTGAACCAACAAACGCGAAGGGCAAGTACACACCTCCCCTTGATTGAGCGCAAATAGAGCCACACCTTCCAAGGCCTTATCCAAAAACTCATCATCGGCATCCATTACAGATGGGAAAAAGATATTGGGTGATTTACCCCCAAGCTCAAGCGTAACCGGAATAATATTCTCAGTGGCATACTGCATCACCATACGACCTGTAGCTGTAGAACCTGTAAATGCAGCTTTGGCTACTTTGGGATGCGTAACTAAGGCACGGCCAAGCTCGGCACCAAAGCCATTGACAATATTGATAACCCCAGCTGGCAATAAATCTTCGATCAATTCCATCAAAACCAGGATGGAAATAGGAGTGCTTTCTGCGGGTTTTAATACCACACAATTACCCGCAGCTAATGCGGGTGCCAATTTCCAAGTGGCCATTAAAATAGGAAAATTCCAAGGGATAATTTGAGCAATTACACCTAAAGGCTCATGCAGAATAATAGATACTGTGTCTTTGTCTAATTCGTTGATTGAGCCTTCTTCGGCACGAATAACACTGGCAAAATACCTGAAATGATCGATAGCCAAGGGCAAATCAGCGGCCATAGTTTCGCGTATGGCTTTTCCATTGTCTACCGTTTCTACTGCGGCCAAGTAATCTAAATGAGCCTCCATACGGTCGGCAATTTTATTTAAGATGATACTTCTTTCTGTAGCAGAGGTTTCGCTCCATGAGCTAAAGGCACGATCGGCAGCCTCCACAGCCATCTCGATATCTAATTTTCCAGAGTGTCCGGCTTTAGACATAATTTTTCCATCTAGGGGCGATAATACTTCAAAATACTGGCCGGTGGTAGGCGGTGTCCATTTACCATCGATGTAATTATCATACTTTTCTTTTAGGTTGGGTCTTGTTACGATTTGGTTCATTGTTTATTAATTTTATTATTGTTTCAAAAGTATTTATAACAATTATCGCAGAATAGCACAATATTCTCAACTTATAGCACAATTTTGTCGCCTTAATTTTGGGTACTATTAATAAGGTAGGAGTTCAAAAAAATGAGAGAATCTGATTTAGGAATGGGAATATGTTGCTTCGCTTGCTTTACTTTGTGCTTCTATTTCTTGGTAATGGAAAAAAGTAGCTCTATCCATTATAAAGTTGCTCAGGCTTTGCTTTTTTAAAGCGCTTTGCTGCATAGCCTAATGAAATACAACAGACGATTATTAAAAAAGCAATTGAAACCATTTTATCAT
>CAYZUZ010000170.1:0-3875 GCA_964481795.1 uncultured Cryomorphaceae bacterium | reverse complement strand
AATAATTTTGATAATTTTAGTTCATAAGTTATTGACAGTGAGTGAACTAGCAATTAATTCATAATTAAAAATTCATTAATACCCCCTTCTCAATCTATAATACAAATAATCTTGAATGAGGGCATCATAGAGGAGGTCGCCTTGTAAGCGGTAGCCCTTGCCCGTAAGGTGTACCTTGTCGTGGGCAAACATCCCCGCCCTTAGCCAATGATTGACAGAGCCTAAGCCCCCCATGATGGTGAACAAGTCCCATACGGCGCAGTCGGCTTCTTCGGCAAGTTCAAATATTTTTTTTCTGGCTGCTTGGTTGCTAGGGTTTGCCATTCCGCCGGGCAGCCCGCAGTCGCCTGGGGTAGTAATCAAGATAGAAGCATTTGGTGTAGCCATTCTGATGCGTTGAATAAGTTTGGCAAGGTTCATTTTATAGCCATTTGCATCAAAGTTGAGCGAGTAGGCATCATTTGTACCCAATGAGATAATGACCAAATTGGGGTGGAGGCTATGCAATTGTTTTTCTAGGTTTGGTACTTTGAGAAAAGAACTCACCATAGCTCCATTGACCCCTACGGAGTGATACTGTACCCCTTTGTCGTCATTTTCAAGCGAAATACCTTCTAAGATGAATTTATTTTGAGTAGGAAATTTTTGTTCTAATTTTAGCGTGATTTTATCTTGTGGTGTAGGTAAGCAAAACTCTGCATAGCCATCGCCACTCAAAGCGCAAGGGGTAAGTATGCCTTCGGGTGTTACGAGGTTTACAAAATAGGATTCAGGGCTTTTTACATCATAATAAACTTTGACTTTAGAGATGGGATAACTTTGTTCGGTACGGCTGTTGGGGTCTATAGTAAAAGTAGCATTTACGTCATACGTAGTAGCGGTCATTCCGCCTAGCCCCCAGGAGCAAGTTTTTGAGAGGCTAATATTTTGGCAGCCTGTCCAAGCACCCGTATAGCTTACTTTGAGTGTGTAGGGGTCGTGAGATTTTGCCATAGAGCAAGGGAAAACATAGCCTCTTCCCCCATTGCCAAGTAGTTTTTCTTCGTGGAAGTGAGAGCGAATCCTGTGTGAGAGAAAATCAGCTTGAATGTGAGAGTCGCCAATATGTACGATATTAATTTTTTGGCTTTGATTACCTAAGAAGTTGTCCATTGCTTCGTGAAAGCCCTTCAGCGTACTTTCATTGTATGGAGAGAAGATTTGATTTTCTTGGTACTTCACAAAAGCCTTGTACTCTTGGTTGAGTGTATGTTTGGGCTTTGGAAGCTGCTCCACATAATTATAAGCCACTGATGTCCAGAGGCTTATGTAAAGACTAATAAGGTACTGTATTGAATTCATCGTATTCGCTTAATATCGCTTTGTATAACATTTCTGACACTATGCCTGCACCTTTGCTTGTAAAATGCGTAAAATCTTTATTGGCAAGGGGCTGAGGCTGTGCAAACACCCAACTTGGCATGGAGTTTTGACCGCCCATTGCTTCATATAAATCCCAAAAAGCACATTCAGCCCTAAAAGCTGCTTTTCGTTGTGCATTTCTTATTTTTTCTATATTTGGATAAGATGCGTAGCCATTGCCTGTATTATAAGACATATCAGACACACCTACCACTAAAATACTTAAATCAGGCACTAAGCCTTTTAAAAAAATTAATTGGTTATAAAACATATTTTCATACCAATCATAGCTTGCCTGTGGATTAGGTACAATATTGACTCCAAACTGCAAAATAACAAATTTAACATTTAATTCTTCAAACTGTTTGCGAAAATGTTTTTCATTGGCTCGAACAAACTCTATTCCTGAGCTACCCCTTAGGGGTATATTATCAAATGTGATTCCACGATTGCAGTCTAAGGCGATACCATACACTTCGGGGCTTGCCGAGCCTGTGGCAAAACTAATCTGTGCTTGCTCAAAAGGACTTTCCAATTGATGTGTATAAATTGAAAATTCTTTGTTGGGTTCTATTTTTACTTTCTGCTCGCTGCTTCCGTTAAGTGCAATGCCTAGCTCAAAGGGGGCATCGGGGTTGCGGTAAAGTACTTTGATATTTTCTACTTTTTGCTGTGTAGGGGTGGCATAGGCAGATTTGAAATAGCTTACTGAAGCTTTTGTCCAAGTGGGTTCGGCAGGCATTGTCATTTTATAAATATCTCCCAATATCCCATAGTACTTTGAATTGGCACTACGAAACTGAGGACCATACATTGGGGTTTGTATCCACTGATTGGGGGTTCGCTGTGCTATGGAGGTTTTGCTATTGAGTTTATCTACCAAAGCGGCAAGTCCTACGCCACATCCCCCAAAAACTGCCTGAAATTTTTCACGCAAAAATGCTGTAATGCGATCGCCTTCTAGCTGTGAATCGCCAAAATGTACCACTCGGATGTGTTTATCTTCGCCTGCCTCTAAGTTTTTAAGCTGTTTGAAAAAAGAATACAATATTTTTTCTTTACCCTTGGGATATTGTATGCGGAGTTCGTCATTGAGGCGAAGCGAGTCAGGTACATAGCGTTTGGTATTTTCTTTTTTGGCAGTAGTCTGCGTGCTATCTTTTGGTGTTTTTTTAGAAGGTGTTTTTTTATCAAATTTTTTGGTAAGGTCGCTAATATCAGCATATTTTGGCTTACTAAAATCGAAGGTAGCAGTAATTTGAGGAATTTTGAGCTTGTAGCTCCCTCCCAGTGTAATCTCTTTGGGCAAAAGCAAGCCTAAGCTCAATATTGCAAATACAAAAATTAAAAGTTTAAAAATTTCAGCAGGCTTGACCATTTATTTGTTGATATTTAACGCAAAAAAACAAATAGATTTGCTATCAACAAAATTTATCAAGATAAAAATTAGGTCATTGGGTTTTCTGACGGTTTAGTTTCTGTATTCTTTTTGAGTTGAGGGCAGCTTAAATTTCAGGATTCTTTGAAAATTTTTGTGGAAGCAGCATTGTAAAACAGACTTTGGTCTGTTTCAGCGTCTGTAGCAAAAGGGCATGCCCTTGTGCTACAGATTTTCACAAAAATTGTTAGACAACCCAATTTGACTTACACTTAGACAAAACTTAAAAATGCTGCAAATGGCTATTGGTTAGCACTTGCAGCATTTTCAGTTTTTTGAAAACTCTGAACACCTCAGGGAGGGGAGTTTTTATTAAAATTTATTTGAGCATATTCTAGCTTTAAGAGTTGTCAAGCAGCAAGTAATTTTTTACAAGAGTTACATTTCAGGTTCGTACTTTTTGGGCGCATACAAAAAGCCAAAAGCTTCTGCGCCTTCTTTTTCTTTACAACGATGATGTACTTGGTGTGCACGTATCATACGGCGTAGGTAGCGGCTGCGCGCAATAAACTTAATCTTGACCCTTCTGTGTACCAGTATATCGTGAAAAAGCACATAAAAAATACCATACGCCAAGATACCAAAACCAATGGGTTTGAGTAGCCAAAGAGCGGATACCTCGAAGCCAAGCACGAGTGTAGTAATAGAAGGTACACTAAACACCAAGGCAAAATAATCATTGCGCTCAAAGAAGCCCTCATGAGGCTGATGGTGGTCGCGGTGCCAAGTCCAAAGTAGGCCGTGCATTACATATTTATGAGTTGCCCAAGCCACACCCTCCATCAATAAGAATGTACCCGTAATCACAAAAAAATAGATGAAAACATACTGCCACATAAATAATTATCAGTTTTATGAATTTAAAAATGTCTTACAAATAAAAAATGAGGCAATAGGACTCATTTTTTACCTTTTGATGTACCAATAACCCCTTTGGTAAGGTGTTGGTTTTGATAAAAAACAAATTTGAAGAGAAATAGTAGCTAGGTACAAATTTCTCTTCAAATATTGCTGACTTGTATATTTATAAATGAAT
>CAYZUZ010000169.1:0-3906 GCA_964481795.1 uncultured Cryomorphaceae bacterium | reverse complement strand
TCAAACGATTGGAAATTCAAGTATATAATCGTTGGGGTAATTTGGTTTACGAATCGAATAGTCCTGAGCAGTTTATTCAGGAAGGTTGGGATGGGAGAGACCTAAATTCTGGCCAACCCTCGGCAGACGGGGTTTATTTTTATGTATGTAAGGTGGCCTTTTTTACACTACAAGGTGAATCGGAAAGAGTATTGAAAGGAAGTGTTACCCTTTTTAGATAAGCGATTGATTTAGAAAGGACAGTGCGTTTTTGAATGCAAATGGCTCACAAAGACAATATGCAATCAATTATGATAACCCCTATTGGACCATCAACAGAAATCCATTTAATGATAAAGTAAACAGAATTCAAGGAAATGTGCAGGTAGATTATGTACCTGTAGAGTGGTTAAAAATTTTATATAGATTGGGTACAGATGTGTACACCGACAGAAGAACACAAATCATTGCTCGCCAGTCGCGCACGCAGCCTAACGGAAGAATAATTGAAGACATATACACTTGGCAAGAATGGAATAGCGACCTTATCGTTACAGCAAATAAGAAGTTCGGAAAATTTGATGCTCAAGTTTTAGCAGGATGGAATGTGAATCAAAGAACTTTGGATAATGTATATGTTCAAGGTGATGGATTTGCACTCGAGAATTTTTATAATTTGAGCAATGCTTCCAATATCATTGCTACTCAGGATTTGGACAGAAGAAGGCTTGCAGGATTGTTTGGTGAAGCATTGTTGAGTTATGATGATCAATTTTTTGTAACGCTTACAGCTCGTGGCGATAGAGCTTCAACTTTTGGAAATGTGGGAACTACTATTTTTTATCCCTCGGCCAGCTTTTCTTGGCTTTTTTCCGAAACCTTAAAACTATCCAACGATGTGTTTAGTAGTGGTAAATTGAGAGCATCAATAGCACGAGTAGGTTTGGAGCCCGCATTTGGGTCAAACAGAACTTATTTCAACAGGACTTCTGTTTTATCTGGCTGGATTGATGGGATAGAATTTCCGTTCAACAACACTACTGGTTTTTCTCAATCCAATGTATTGGGCAATCCCAATTTAGAGCCGGAATACACGAGTACTACAGAGATCGGATTTGATTTAGGCTTTCTAAAAAATAGAATTGGGCTTGAGTTTACTTACTACAATCAACCAATCTTATAGTAGCTGTTCCGGTAGCTGGTTCTACAGGCTTTACCCAATCTTTCCAAAATATAGGACAAATGGAAAATAGAGGTATTGAAATCAATGTGAATGCTTTGATTATTGATAACAAAGATTTTAAATGGAATTTAGGATTTAATTTCACACGCAACAGAAACAAGGTGATCTCACTTGCTCCTGGTGTAGATGTAATCGATTTGCCTTGGGGATTTTTTGGAGCCAATCAAAGATTGCTTGTGGATGAAGCGTATGGAACACTATACGGTGATGACTGGGAAAGAGATGCCAATGGAAACGCATTGGTTGACGAGTTTGGCTACCCAATTTATTCACCAGTAGAGGTAAAAGTAGGCGACCCAAACCCCAATTTCTTAATGGGTATCATCAATAATTTTACCTATAAAAACTGGTCACTTGATATGGTTTGGGATATCAGAAATGGTGGAGATATTTGGAATGGCACCCGTGGAGCTCTTGATTACTTCGGAACATCTGCCGCTACGGGAGGTGCAAGAACAGCTTATGGTGATCCAAATGACGACAACGGAAGATTTGTATTTTTTGATGTAGTAGCCGGAAACAACGGTGTGTATGCTCCAGGTACCATCATCAACGGTGTTGACGTATCTGGACAACCCAACCAAACCAGAGTTGCCAACAATGAAGAATCCTATGCATTAGGTCCTTTAAGTGGTTTTACAGGTGCTTCAAGACCTTATATTGAAGATGGATCTTGGGTTAGGCTTCGTCAGTTGACTCTTTCATATACTTTGCCCAAAAATGTATTTGAAAACTCCAAGTTTTTAAAAGGCTTAACCTTTAACCTTACTGGTAGAAACCTACTTCTATTTACTGATTATACAGGTATTGATCCAGAAACCAACCTATCAGGTGCTACCAATAGCCAAGGTGCTGATTATTTCAACATGCCAGCTACCAGAGGTATCATCTTCGGATTAAATGCCAACTTCTTTTAATTAAACCATTCATATTTTAAAAATAATTACAATGAATAGAAAATTTTTAACCTTAGCAATTGCAGCCTTAGTAGGTTTTACAGGCTGCCGCAAATCTTGGCTCGAAGAATATACAGAAGATCCAACCAGACCTATAGAGAGCTCGCCCGCTGTATTGTTGCCAAGTGCACAAATGTTTTTTGGACTATCACAAGGCGATGTTTTGCCACGCATGACCTGTCTTTTTATGCAACAAATGACCGGTACCGACCGACAATCACTAGCTCACCAAAGATATTCTCAAATTGGTGAAGCAGATTTTGATCAAACCTGGGGAGCTAATGGTTATTCTGGAGGACTGTACGATTTAAAGCTGATTATTGATGCTACAGAAGGAAGCTCGCCACATTATTCAGGCGTAGCCAAAATAATGACGGCTGCTTATCTAGGTCTTTTTTCTGATGTTTGGGGCGATATCCCTTATTCAGAAGCCATGCAAGATATTGGCAACCTTAATCCGAAATATGACAGTCAGGAGCAAATTTACAATACCATTTTTGCCTTATTGGACCAAGGCATTGTAGAAGTGGGCACAGCAACCAGCGCTTTGTCGCCTACAAGTTCTTCAGATTTGATTTATAAAGGCGATTTAAGCAAATGGGCCAAATTTGCTTACTCACTAAAAGCCAGGTATTTGTTACACTTGTCAAAAAAATCATCCTTTAACGTAGATGATGTATTGGCAGCTGCCAACCAAGGCTTTACAAGCAATGACGACAATGCTCAAATAATTTTTCCAGGTACGCCCAATTCCAATCCGTGGTATCAGTTCAATAGTCAAAGATTGGGGTATATTTCTCAATTTGGTACCATGTATGATGATTTGATGATACCCAACAATGACCCCAGAGTTGATCTTTACAGATCATCTGATTCATTAACCATGCCTTTTTATGGCTCTCAAACATCACCTCTTCCTATCATGACTTACCATGAGTTGCAATTCATAATTGCTGAAGCAACACAAAGAAAAGGAGGTGCAGCAGCTACAGAGTTAGAAAGTGCGGTGGAAGCTAATATGGAATATTTGGGTGTAGAGGCAGCGGATATTACAACTTATGTAGCGGCTTTGCCAGCAAATCCTTCATTGGAGGAAATTATGGTAGAGAAATACATTGCGATGTTCAGTCACATAGAATCATGGACAGACTGGAGAAGAACAGGTTTCCCAAATCTAACTCCTGAGGCAGGTGCCAATCTTCCTGAAATTCCAAGAAGATTGCCCTACCCTCAAAATGAAAGACTGTACAATTCAAACTTTATAAACCTAACAGGTAACGATGCCTTTTTGAAAAGACATTGGTGGGATGAATAGAGTGTTTTTAATTAATTTTTGATTGTTGTAAAAACCTATCAGATTATTCTGATAGGTTTTTTTTATAACATAAAACAAGAACAACCTTTTGTATGGATAGCAAATCGTAGAACAGATTTCTGAATATTCCCAAATATTCCCCAGATTAGGAATCATTCGGTAATCGCAAGCCTTGCAATCACGAAGCAAATGTGCACTCATTGCATTCAAGATTGCATGAACTCCCCAGTATATCATTCTTTATAAGCCTTGAGCCTTTAACAATTGACCCTGAGAAAACTTCTTCTTTAAGTTGGGTATACGATACACTTCAACTTTGCCTTATTGATAAAATAAGCAATCTAAGTATCAGCTAGTACAGAAAAACACATTTACAGCTGAAAACAATAAGCCCTTGAACAACAAAGACAATA
>CAYZUZ010000168.1:0-3911 GCA_964481795.1 uncultured Cryomorphaceae bacterium | reverse complement strand
CTCTCCTATTGGAATCATAGGTTTTTCGTACAATTCAATTATTTCGGCAAATAGTTCAAAAACATCGCCTTTCATCCCATCAAAAAGCTCACCTGTAAACAAATCGTTGCCAAAAAATAGGGCCTCTCCTACCCTAAAGTGATTTACTCCTACGGGTATTTGCTTGCGCAATAAGAGACTGAGCGTAACACTTGTACCTCCTGATATCCAAGGTATTTGCCTGTTAAACTTGGCCTCTATCAGTTGTTTGTACAAGCAGAGTTGTATCAATTTATCTTGATTGGGCATGATGCCGTTCAGGCAATTGAGATTGGTACCCAGTCCTATGATGAACAAATTGGGCAATAAAAACACTTGCTCATAAAATTGTATCAAGTGCTCACCGAGTACTCCCTCGCGCAGGTCGCCCATTTCAATCATGATGATTACTTTGTGTTTTTTATTTTGCCTTACAGCCTCATTGCTCAGCATTTGCAAGGTGTACAAGTCGGTATTAAAACTCACATCGGCATACCTGATCACATGGGCTATACTTCGCTTAGCGGGTGGCTTTATGTACACAGTTTGTATATCGGGGTTGAGCGCTTTGATTCGCTTGAGATTGGCAATTCGGGTATCGTGCATTTCGCGCACTCCTAGTTGTAGCAATTCGTTCAAAAACAAGGTGTTGCCACACAATAGTTTGGTTACTACGCCCCATTCAATAGCTCCCTGTTCAAATATTTGCTGCAGGTGGTTGTAGTTGTGTTCTAGTTTTTTTCGGTATAATTTTATAAATGCCATTATATTTTTGTTGATGTTCTGGGAATAGCCGCAGGCAATCGCGTAAGCATTTCATAATTAAGCTGTTGACTCTGATCACTAAAAGAACTTACCGTAATGGCTTTTCCTTTTTGCTTGCCAATGAGCACCGCTGTATCGCCTTTGTTGGCCTCAGGTATTTTGGTGATGTCTACACTCAGACTGTTCATATTGATGGTGCCTACTACAGGCGCGGGCTTGCCGTGTATGAGCACTGAGCCTATGTTGCTCAGGTTGCGGCTGTAGCCATGACTATAACCTATGGGCAGTGTAGCTATTCTCATATTTTGATGGGTTAAATAACTGGTGCCGTAGCCTATAAAACTTCCTTTTTTTACTTCTTTTGTACTCAAAATTGTGGTTTCCCAATGTATGATTCTCATGAGTAAATCTGGGTTGGACTCGTGGTTGCCGCAAAACCGAATATGGGTTTCTCTGTTGGGCCAAAAACCGTATTGCAAAATTCCAATGCGAACCATATTTCCCTGTGTTTCAGGATAATTGAGTGCAGCAGCTGAGCATGCAGCATGGCTGTATTTGGGCTGCAAGCCCGCTTGTGCAAATGCTTGGCGGGTAAGTGCAAAGTTTTCAATTTGTCTTTTTACCCGGAAGTGATTGGCCAAACTTTCGGCCCCAGCAAAGTGGGTAAACAATCCTTGAAATTGCAGATGATTGCTTTCTTCTTTTAATAGGTTCATTAGGAGCGGGATATCGGTATGCTCAAAACCTGTTCTTCGCATTCCGGTTTCTATTTCAAGGTGAATCTTGGCCGGTATATTTTGATTTTTAGCCGATTGCAGCACGGCCTCCATCCGGCCAAATTCAAATACCGACAGCTCTATGCCCTCCCTAATAGCCCAATCAATGGCTTCGCCCTCTGCCGTACCCATGATAAATAAGTCGAATTTTTGATCCTTCAGCTCTGTTTTGAGCAAGTAGGCTTCATCGGCCGAGTGTACACCAAAATAATCGATGCCACAGCCCAAAGCCAATCGAACATAAGGCACCAAGCCGTGCCCATATGCATTGCCTTTGACCACACTACACAAGCGCACACCGCTTTGCAATCGCTTGTATATAAACTTCAGATTGTGCTGTAAGGCTTTCTTATCTAATATAATTCTCGACGTTTCAAACATCTTCTTGATTCAAAATTTGATGGATTATTTCTGAAAAAACAGCAATGCCTGGAGTTAAAATCTCATCTGGAAAATCATAATCAGGATTGTGCAATGCAGGCAGATTTTCGCCAGCACCCAAGCCAAACATACAACCCCGATAACGCGCGGTAAACAGCCCAAAATCCTCGCCCCATTTAAAGGGTCGTGGCTTTACGTAGGTATCTAATTTCGCATGTGTTGCAGCTTTTTTTACCACTGCCACCGCGGCTTCATCGTTTTGATTGGCATGAAAACTTTGGGTGTATTCCCAATCAAGAGCCAAATGCTCTTTGTGCGCCACCTCCTGAGCCAATTGTACTATATCAGCCTCCAATAGTCGCAGTTGTTCATCATTCCAGCAGCGGAGCGTGAGGTGCAAACTCGCATTACCTGCCGATATTCCATAGGCTTTTTCGCCCAATTCTGCATATACGATGCTCACCACCCGCATGGCATCGCTGTCAGGTTCATTGTAAGCCAATGCCAAGCTTTTTTCTATCAATTCAGCAAGCGCTTTGGCCGGATTGATGCCGTTCTCAGGCTCAGCCGCATGTGAAGTTTTTCCTTTTAAATATAGGATGATGCTGTTTACAGCGGCAGTAAATGTTTGGTCTTTAACTACGATTTGCCCTGCCGGAAAGCCCGGTAAATTGTGTAGTGCAAAAACATAATCAGGTTGTATCAGCGGCCAGCGTTCATCGGCCATCACAGCAGCTGCACCCATGCCATTTTCTTCGGCAGGCTGCCACAGCAAGGCCACTTTTCCACTTTTGGGTGGTGCGCTATAGAGTCGCTGAGCCACACCTAGCAGGATGGTACTGTGGCCATCATGTCCGCATTTGTGCGACACCCCCTTATGCTTCGATTTGTAGTCAAAATCGTTTTCTTCGGCTATGGGCAAGGCATCTATGTCGGCACGCAGCAGCACACAAGGCCCCGCAATGCCTGAGTCATAAACAGCCATCAAACCGTGTCCGCCCAATTGTGTCATAAGTTGTGCGGGTTGTGTAGGTCTTAGGGCGCTTTCAATCATGGCGGCAGTATTTTTTTCATTGCCCGAAACTTCAGGTAATGAATGCAATCGTTTGCGAAGCGCAATCAGCGCAGCTAAGTCTATATTTTTCATGGTTGATAGCGCATTTCGAGATATTTGTGGGTAAAACCCAATTTTTCATAAAGTTTACGTGCCGGATTGTCGGGCTCCACATGCAGCGCCACACCACCTTGAGTCATAGTCAGGGCTTGAGTCATCAGTTTTTTGCCTATTCCCATGCCCCGCATTTGATTATTTACAGCTATGTATACCAAAATATAGGAAGGAATATAGCCCTACATACCTGTGTGATTGACCACCGTAACAACTGCCATATCGCCCTCCAAAGTACCGATGAGCACAAAGCCTCCTCGGTTGGGATTTAAAGCGTATTGAATGCATTTTTGAATATCTTCAAGTGGGTCGCCATATTGCTCCAAATGTGTGTGCAAAAAGGTAGCAATATCTAGATGCGGGTACAACTCATGTTCAGGATTCTGTGGACTTAAAATATGAAATTCCATTTTTATAAAATTGATTAACAGTAAATAACAATAAAGTAGAGGTGAGAATTCCGTAAATATTAGCATCTAAATTTCCGGGCAGCGATTGGCTAAGGCTGCTCAATAGCAAGGTGGTAACCCCGCCCCCCAACATGGCCGCCAGCGCTGCATTCGGGTGTATGTTTTTTAGATACAAAGCTGCCAATAAGGGCACAAACAAACCAGAAACCATAAAGGCATAGGAATACAGCATCAAATCGAGCACCTGTGTCATTTGACTGGCCAAAATCAAGGCTGTGACACCCAAGAGCAGCGTCAAAACTTGCGTAATGACCAGTACCTTGGGGTGATGCTCCATATTTAGAAATATCTTACCTAAAATATCAGTAACCACATTGCCCGAAGCGGCCATCA
>CAYZUZ010000167.1:0-3913 GCA_964481795.1 uncultured Cryomorphaceae bacterium | reverse complement strand
TTCCCCATTTGTATTGAGCTTGGCTAAATAGGGGTTCATTTTGTTGTTTACGTATTCAAAACTTCCACCTAAAATATAGTTTCCTATTCCATCGCGGCTAAAAGACCGGATAGCACCTTTGGTAAAAGTGCTGATGGTATCAAAATTCAATTCAGCAATGCCGTTGCTATCCAAACGCATCATGCCTGTATGAATCATTGGTGGGGTAAAAGGAATTGCCTGCCATAAAAAACTTATAGATCCATCGGTATGTACATGAATATTCCTGATACTACTGTTCTGCTTAAAGAATGAATTAAACGTAGTATCCAGACTACCATTGTTCCCGATTCGCTCTATGATTCCTGTATTGATTATAAGCCTATTGTTGGGGGTAAACTTCATATCCAATACTTGAAAAGAATTGGGCGGCATATATGAAACAAAACTAGAATCGACCCGGCCATTCGGAAGCAAACGAGCAAGATTATGCGTTTCAAATCCATCTACCTCTGAAAATAAGCCACCAATATAAATTTTGCCATCAGGTGCTATGAGTATGGAGTTGACCACACTGCCATCTGGCAACTGTGTCAAAAAAGAAGTGTCCAAATCGCCATTAGGATTAAGTCTTAGAATACCTACATATTTGGTAAAGTTAAACTCACTAAAACTGCCTCCTGTAACAATTTTTCCATCTGACTGCACAGCCATACAGAATGGAGCTGCATTATAACCCACGCCATTCAAATTAAATCCAAGGTCAATACTTCCGTTTTGATTGAGTCTTATTACTCCTTGCGGACTTATAAAAAATCCAATAGACATAGGCCCAGCAAGCATCAATTTTCCTGTGGCTAATTCAATGATTGTTCTTGGCCCTGGGCCACCTATTACACCCGTTTGAAAACTTGGGTCCATTTCGCCCGATGGCAATACCCTGGCAACTTTTGAGCTTACACCGCCATTGTAGCTGCTAAAATTACCTCCTATTACTATATTGTTATTTACGGTATGAATAACACAGTTTATAATTCCTGCCGAGCTGCCATCGCCTCTAGAGCCGTCATCGTGTATATTAAATGTAGGGTCATGAGCTCCCGACTGGGTAAAGACCCAAAAAGGAGCAAAAGAAAAAAAAAGTAACTTGATGAGTTTATTGTACAAATCCATAATATAGGAAATTTATGAAGTAAACGTAAGTATTACAAACAGGTTATAAAAAAATAATATTTAAATGTACATTTTGGATGAGTTAAGCCTTTCAACATATTAGTGAATGAAAAATAAGATTAAATAAAAATCGCGAATAAAAAATTCATACATACTGTAACTTAGCCTTCTGTTGTGTTACTTACTCATTATGCCAAAATTCAAAAGTTTTTTATTGTCAATAGAAGCCGTAGTTCAAGGGCTTAAGTCGCTTACCGTCAACAAAACCCGTACCACCCTATCGCTCACGGGAATTACCATTGGCATTTTCGCTATCATTACCGTATTTGCCGCAGTAGATTCGCTGGAGGCCAACATTCGCAAAAACCTAAATAAGCTAGGTAATAATGTGGTTTATATTCAAAAATGGCCTTGGGCTGCAGGTGGTGATTACCCCTGGTGGAAATATTTAAACAGGCCTGAGACCTCTTATCAAGATTATTTGGACTTGCGCCAGAGGTTAACGCTAGCCGAGCGACTTGTATACATGCAAAGTGCCAGTAAAACCATCCATTATAAAGGCAATCAAGTTTCTGATGCTGGGGTATTGATGGTTACACACGATTATAATGTATTATGGGATGTTGACTTTGCTCAAGGTCGTTATTTTACTGAAAATGAATCAAAAAGCGGATCGCCTGTATGTATACTCGGTGCTGACGTAGCCGAGGGTTTATTCGCACAAGCAAACCCTATAGGCAAAGAAGTCAAGCTTTTAGGACAAAAAATGCGTGTGATAGGTCTTATGGAGCGCAAAGGAAAAAGCTTGATTGGTGACGATACCGATGGGTCAATCATAGTGCCTGTAAGATGGGCTCAAAAAGTAATGGGAAGCACCTACTCCCGTGGAGCAATGGTGATGGCAAAACCACAGGAAGGTGTTACTTTAAAGCAATTTAAAAATGAATTGCAAGGTGCTATGCGTTCCATTCGAAGATTGAAACCCAAGGCAGATGATAATTTTGCCCTCAATGAAATGTCGTTGATATCCAATAGTGTGGAAATGATTTTTCGCACATTGACCATCACAGGTAGCTTTATAGGGGGCTTCTCAATCTTAGTGGGTGGTTTTGGAATAGCCAACATCATGTTTGTAAGTGTAAAAGAACGTACCTCAGAAATTGGTATCCAAAAATCGTTGGGCGCACCAAGTAGATTTATTCTAATTCAATTTTTGGCTGAGGCTGTTAGTCTATGTATCGTTGGCGGAATTTTTGGGCTAATTTTGGTTTTTGCCGCGGTACAAATTGCCGGTCAAATAATCGACTTCCCCTTTTATTTATCAGCATACAATATCGTTTTAGGCCTCATTATTAGTTCTTTAATAGGATTGGTTTCGGGCTTTGTTCCGGCACTATCTGCATCGCGATTAAATCCGGTAGAGGCTATCAGAAGAGGTATGTAAAAATCTAATTCCTATCCATTTGGTTTTTTTGATTTGAGTATACATCGTGGTTTGACTTACATTTGCCCCTTATTACATCAAAATGAATAAAATTAGTCCTATAATCAGTGTATTGGCCCTTGTGGGGGTTGTTATTTTATTTATCATACAAGGTTCTAAAGGCAAAACAACCGCAGAGCCCAAAAAAAGCGCCAATGAAAAAATAAAACAAATGAGCGAAGAAATGGATGCTCGTCCGCTCAAAATCATGCACGTGCGTTTGGATTCGCTCTTAGCTAAATATGAAGGCCACAAGGTAGATGTGGCTCGACTAGAAAGCAAAGCAAAAAGCATAGATGCCGACCTAGCCCGCAAAGCCAAAGTATTTGAAGAAAACTATCGCGTACTTGAGGAAGAAGCCAAAAATCTGAGTCAAGATCAGCTGAGAGCCGCTCAAGCAGACTTGATGCAAAAGGAAGAGGAAATTTACCGCTATCGCGAAATGAAAAAGCAAGAATTGCTGATGGAAGAAACCCAAATTACGGGTAAATTTCGCAAGCTACTCGATGATGTAATCAGCGATATAAAATCGGAGTTTGAGGTAGACTATATCTGGCTTTACGACATACAAAGCCCCATATTGCATGCCAACCCATCTTTTGATATTACCGATTTGGTTTTAGAAAAACTCAATACCAAAACCGAAGAAATGAAAAAAGACGCTGACCAAAAGAAATAATCATACGTTAATCAAGAATAAATCACAACCTTTATTGACCATGAAATTATTTCGTAGCCTTGCCTTTTTATTTGCCTCGGTATTAATTCTTATATCTTGTGAACCCGACGAAGACATCGATCAAGACCCAAGATTTAACTGGGTGGGATTCTGGACGGTAAACGAAACACAGGGCGAATTTTCGCCTCAAACCTATACTTTACAAATGAGTTTAGGCAGTAGCGAACTTTTGGTGGTACAAGGTCTTTATGCACAAGGAAATATGTTTGCATTGGATGCTTTAGTAGATGGAAGAAATTTTACCTTGCCCTCGCAAAACGCAAACGGATTTTCCGCAAGTGGCAATGGTACCGCAAATGAAGATTTTACAGAGATGACATTAAGCTTTATCATCAACGATGGCTCAGGACCCGATAATGTAACCGCAACATTGAAGAAACAATAGCTCCCAACAAAAAAGGGAGCAAAAGCCGGATTTTCACAAATGAGAGTCCGGCTTTTTTATTAATTATTATACAAAAAGAACTTATAACTTAATCAATAGATATGATCATTACGCAAAGCGAAAAAATGACTGCAGCCTTGCAAATAAACAAAAA